>CAISOQ010000090.1 GCA_903887095.1 uncultured Flavobacteriia bacterium | reverse complement strand
GCATCAAAGCCCCCATTCTATGTTTTAAAAGGAGAAAATGAACAGATAATTGCCTGTGCTAGGGTGACAAAGGTGCATTGGGAAATTGTTCGTTTACCCGGAAAATTCGGTCAGTTAACGACTAAATTAATTCCTTTTATTCCATTTTTGAACCGCCTCATTCAACCAAAAAATCATACTTTTTTAGTTCCAGAAATTGTTTGCGTTAATCAAAATGATCCAAACCTATTGGGTGAATTATTTTCCGCGATATTGTTTCAAGAAAAATTAAACCTCATGTTGTGGTGGATTGATGAAACAGATTCGCTTTATGTTTCTGTCAAAAAGAAAGTTCACTGGGGATTATTGCATACGATTATTGGTGTTGCACCTGTAGATGTTGTAGAACGAAAACGAAGCGGAATTTCAGAAAAAACTCAATCACCGATTTTTGTAACGGCATTTGATATGGTTTGATAAAGCTGTAAAAATCTTGAATTTTAACAGAGACCAAGATCACAAGGCTCAGTCATCTTTAAGATTAACAATAACTTTTCCTTTTGCCCGGCCTTTACGAAGGTATTTTAACGCGTTTATTGCCTCTTCAAAAGGAAAAACCCTATCCACGACGGGTATAATTTTTCCCATTTCAATCAGCTCACGGATGTCATTCAATGTGTTTTGATTCGGGTAACTCCAAACGTGTTTATAAAAAACATTTTTTTGTTGCATGCGAAATAGAAGTATGCTTCCCTTGATTCGAAATAAAAATCTGATGAGTGCGTTCACTCCAATTTTTTTCAAGGTTTCATCGTCGTGGTGACCTGCGATGCTGATAATCTTTCCTCCAGTTTTAACAACTTTCAATGCTTTTCTTGCAGTACTTCCACCAACTGTATCGTAGACCACATCAACGTTTTGAATTATTTTTCGGTAATCTTCCTTTTTATAATCGATTACGTGATCGGCACCAAGTTTTTTAACCCAATCTACGTTGCTCGTGCTTGTTGTTGTGTAAACATAAGCCCCTAAGTATTTTGCATATTGAATAGCGAATGTTCCAATGCCCCCTGAGCCCCCGTGAATAAATATGCTTGTTCCTTTTTTGACATCAGCGAATTTAAACGAATCGACCACAGTGCAGCCAACTAATGGGATGCCAGCTGCCTCAATAAAATTTAAATTAGTTGGTTTGAGTGCAACCATATCAGATCGCACGATAGTATGAGTAGCAATTGCACCCATTTGATCCCATGGTACTTTCGAATAAACAGCATCACCGATGCTGAAATCTCGAACATTTTTGCCTTTTCCAATAACGACCCCTGAAAGGTCAAACCCAAGAGGAAAAGGCCTTCGAGGTCTCATTATAATTGTTCCCATTCCATAAATAATCTTATAATCTACAGGATTTAGACCAGCCGCATTCACCTCTATTACAACATCATTTTCACCGGGTTCGTTTAGTTTTTTTTCGAGAAACGCGATATTTTTATGGATCAACAAACCATATTTAGTCAGAAACAGGCCCTTCATTTTTAGTTGACTCATAGATCTTTTATTTTAAAGGTAGCGCTTATTGATTGTTCACAGCCATTTCATTGCGATTATTCAATAGGAATAGTTGAGTTCTTTGAACGGAAAATAGAAAGCCTCAGCTTTGAAAAGGCTATTTTTTCCTTTTGAAGTGCAATACGAGTCTCATCGAAATTCATTTTATCTTTGCGCCATGAAATACCTCATTATCGGACTAGGAAATCCAGGTGAAAATTACAAGGAAACCAGACATAACATTGGTTTTAAAGTTGTCGAAGCTTTTGCAAAGGAGCAAGGCGGAACGTTTGCAATGAACAAGCAAGCTGAGGTAGCAGAAGTGAAATTCAAAGGGAGAACGATCATTCTCATTAAGCCAACGACATTCATGAATTTATCGGGCAAAGCAGTAAATTACTGGATGCAAGCAGAGAAGATTTCAAGAGAGAATATTTTAGTTATAACAGATGATTTAGCACTTCCTTTCGGCAAATTACGTATGAAAGGAAAAGGCAGCGATGGAGGGCATAATGGACTAAAAGATATTCAAGCAACATTAAATTCACAAGAATATACGCGTTTGCGTTTTGGAGTTGGCAATGATTTTCACAAAGGTCAACAAGTGGATTATGTGCTGGGAGATTGGAGCGAGGAGGAAATGAAAACATTGTCCGAAAGAATTACAATAGCAACGGAGTTTATTAAAGGTTTTACGACAATTGGTTTAAGCATGACCATGACCAATTGGAATAATAAGTGAAATTAGACCCTGTCCTTATTTTCAGTTAGCGGTTTTTTGTTAAAATTCTTATTTTTGAACTCATTCAAGAAATCGCATGAAAAGAGTAAAAATCTCAGAAATATTAAGGGAACCGAAGTTAGGCACAGAAACAATTGTAAAAGGTTGGGTGCGAGCGTTTAGAAGCAATCGATTTATTCAGTTAAACGACGGGTCAACTATCAATACATTGCAAGCGGTTGTTGACTTTGAGCAATTTGATGAATCTGTTTTAAAAAAAATTACGACCGGTGCAGCTGTTGGATTGAAAGGTTTATTGGTTGAATCACAAGGTTCTGGTCAGTCGGTTGAGTTGCAAGTAAGTGAAGTTGAAATTATCGGAGAGGCAAATCCAGACGATGTTCAAAAAACTGTCATGCAACCGAAAAAACACAGTTTGGAATTTTTAAGAGAACAAGCACACTTGCGATTCAGAACAAATACTTTTGGAGCTGTATTTAGAATTCGTCACGCCGTTTCTTTTGCCATCCACGAATTCTTTAACCAACGTGGTTTCTATTACATCCATACACCGATTATCACAGGTTCAGATGCAGAAGGTGCAGGAGAAATGTTCAGGGTAACGACGCTGGATCCAACAAATCCTCCTTTAAACGAGGATGGATCGGTGAATTACAAAGAAGATTTTTTCGGAAAACCAGTTAATTTAACGGTTTCAGGTCAATTGGAAGGGGAGTTGGCAGCCTTGGCGTTGGGGCAGATTTATACGTTTGGGCCCACATTCAGAGCAGAAAATTCGAATACATCAAGGCACCTTGCAGAATTTTGGATGATTGAACCAGAGGTTGCATTCAACGATATTCATGATAACATGGATCTCGCTGAAGACATGCTGAAATACATCTGTTCGTATGTTATGAATCACTTTGCTGACGATTTGAAATTCTTAAGTGATCGTGAAGCAACTGAGCAACAATCAAAACCACAAAACGAGCGCACTGAATTGTCATTGATTGAAAGATTGCAATTTGTTACTTCAAATGATTTTAAGCGAATTACTTACACAGAGGCAATTGATATTTTGCGGAATTCGAATCATTACAAAAAGAAAAAATTTCAATACGAAGTTGATTGGGGGACTGATTTACAAAGTGAACACGAACGTTACTTGGTAGAAAAAGAATTCAAACGACCTGTAATAATAACAGATTATCCAGCTTCTTTTAAAGCATTTTACATGCGAAGAAACGATCATTCAGAGCCCGGAAGAGAAACTGTTGCTGCAATGGATATCCTTTTCCCTGGTATTGGAGAAATGGTTGGCGGTTCTCAGCGTGAAGAACGGTTAGATGTCCTAAAAGAAAAATGTGCGGCATTCCATATTCCTGAAGAGGATTTGTGGTGGTACCTCGATACGCGTCGATTTGGTTCTGTCCCACATGCAGGTTTTGGCTTAGGATTTGAGAGGATGGTTATGTTTGTGACGGGAATGTCAAATATCAGAGATGTTATTCCGTTCCCTCGAACACCGCAAAATGCGGAATTTTAACAATGTTCAAGTGTTCAAGAGTTCAAGAGTTCAAAATTGAATTTTTGAATAACTTAAAATTTTAGTTTTGAGCAAGCATTATTCGCAATTAATGTTTGTTTTTATATCTACTTTTTTCTTAACTTAAATTGGAAAAAGTTGAAATGAACACAGCAAAACGATTTGAAGATTTATTAATATGGCAAAAGAGTAGAATATTATCAAATGAAATTTATGCAATTTTTAAAGATAAATATTCATTTTCTGAGCGTGCTTTGAGTAGCCAGATTATACGTTCTAGCGCTAGTATTATGGATAATATTGCGGAAGGTTTTGAAAGAGGAGGAAACAAAGAATTTTTGCAATATCTTTGGATTTCAAAGGCTAGTGCGGGTGAATGCAGATCTCAATTATATCGAGCACTTGATTGTGGGATAATAAACACATATCAATTTGATAAATTGAAATCTGAATCTGAACTTCTATCTATTGG
>CAISOQ010000089.1 GCA_903887095.1 uncultured Flavobacteriia bacterium | reverse complement strand
TTGATATTTTTTCATTGCTGGGAACACATTACCTAAACTCCCCTCTTTTCAAACCTTTTCAAATCATTACTTACATGTTCATGCACAGCTTGTCTGATTTTACGCACATTCTGTTCAACATGATTATCTTGGTAATGTTTGGCGCACATCTAGAAAGACTTTGGGGACCGAAACGGTTTTTCATTTTCTATTTTGCTTCAGGGTTAGGTGCATTTCTACTGTACAATTCTATTGGTATGTGGGAACTGATGGAACTTAAAAAAACAATTATGCAACTCGGTATTGACATTGATATTGTGAACCATAAAATTCGCGCTGGCTATGTTGATCAAATTGTGTATCAAACACCTGAACAAGGCGTTGCATTGCAACGTTACTATGATCTTTCAACCAGCACAATGGCGGGAGCCTCCGGAGCTTTGTTTGGTGTAATGGCTGGTTTTGCAGTCTTGTTTCCAAACACTGAATTAATGTTACTTTTTCCTCCAATTCCGGTAAAAGCAAAATACCTCATTGGTGCTTACCTGATTTTTGAAATTTACAGCAGTTTATACGCTTCAAATGACCATGTCGCTCATTTAGCGCACGTTGGTGGAGCAATTGTTGGAATAATCCTAGTACTGATTTGGCGAAAAACCGATAGAAATAATTTCTGGTAACATGCAAGCAGAAAGAACTTTTATAGATGATTTGAAATACCAGCTTAAATACGGCGGGCCGACCGTTCAATTAATTTTCTTGAACATAGCCGTATTTTTAGTCATAAGCATCCTAGAAGTATTTGGTAGACTTATGGGCATAGAAGCTCAATCTGAAATGAATGAAATTCTATCAGCAATTTTTTCACTTCAAACCGATGCGTCACAATTGATGACCCACCCCTGGGGCATATTCACAAGTATTTTCGCACATTTTTCATTTTGGCATTTGGCTATGAACATGCTATTTCTCTATTTCTCTGGGAAAATGTTTGAATCTATTTTTGATGCTCAACGCATGTGGGGGACGTATATCCTAGGCGGATTAACAGGAAGTATATTTGAGGTGTTTGCCCATTATATTTTCCCGGTTTTACAAGGTAAAAGCGTTGTAATTGTTGGCGCATCAGGTTCGATTATGGCTATTTTCGCTGCAATGGCTTTTCATCGTCCGCGACTTCAAGTAAAATTGTTTGGTATATTTCCTGTTCCACTTATCGCACTAGCGGGCTTCTTTATTCTTACAGATATTCTATCTTTAGGACTGAATGACGGAACTGCTCACTTTGCTCATCTTGGTGGAGTAGTAATTGGCATGGTCTCCGTTCAAAATTTATATGGTAAAAACAACGTTATTAGTCTTTTTTCATCCTTAATGAAGCGAATTACTGATTTCTTAAAGAGTCTCTTTTCTACCAACTCCAAAATGAAGGTTAAAAAAGGTGGTGCAACAAGAGGTCCAGCATTTAAAACGGATGAAGAGTACAATAGTGATAAGAAAAAGAGACAAGAAAAAATTGACTTGATTCTGGACAAGATTTCCAAATCTGGCTACGATTCATTAACAAAAGCAGAAAAGGAATTCCTTTTTGATCAAAGTAAAAATGGGTAATCTTTTAAAGAAAATATTGCGTTTCTCAACCTTTCTAAAGATTGGCACAATTGTTTGTTTATCAGGATTATTACTTGCTTATCTTGCACCTTTTGTTCACCCAAACACCTTACGAGTCATCCCTTTTTTCGGATTGGCTTACCCTGTAATTTTATTGTTCACGCTTGTTCTACTTGTGATTTGGTCGCTGGCAAGATCAAAGTGGGCAATCTATACATTATTG
>CAISOQ010000088.1 GCA_903887095.1 uncultured Flavobacteriia bacterium | reverse complement strand
TGATTTCGATGATACGGTCAATTGGAATCCAGACACCACCTTTTAAGCAGATGAATTTTGTACCAGCCGCCCAAATAGTGGTATCAACACGTTTCAAGCCTGAATCATCTTGAAAAATGATCGAAACTTTACTTCTGTGCGCATTCCCCAAGATGGTTGCGTTGTCAATTTGACTGCGCAATTCTGGGTGTTGTTTGATCTCCTGCTTCTCATTGAAACTCAATGATGAGATCAATTCCTTTTCAATTAGTTCCGGTTCCATAATCGCTTGAAAAAATAGTGACGTTCTATTAAGTTAGTTATTTATGTTTATGAAAGCTACAAGAATGAACAAAATGCACTTCCCGCTGAACAAATCTAGCATTTTATCGAATATTTCCAAATATCAAATTGAATATCTTGGTGCAGCAGCCACAGATTGATCTGAAAACGCTCCTTTTTCAAACAGGAATTTCCCTGTAATTGCAATCATTGCAGCATTATCTGTGCAATACTCGAATTTAGGAATGTACACCTCCCAATTTGACCGCTCAGCCTCCTCAGTTAGCGCCTTGCGTAGGCCACTATTAGCCGAAACACCTCCTGCAATTGCAATTTGATTGATGCCCAAATCTTTTGAGGCTTTCTTTAACTTTTTAATTAAAATTTCAATAATTGTTCCTTGGATAGATGCACAAAGATCATCTAAATGCTGATCAATAAACGCTGGATTCGAAGCTGTTTGTTTTTGTAAGAAGTATAAAATGGATGTTTTAAGTCCACTAAAACTAAAGTCTAAGTCTTTAATGACTGGTTTTGAAAATTGAAAAGCTGCTGGATTTCCATTCGCTGCATGTTTGTCAATTAATGGTCCTCCTGGATAAGGAAAACCAAGTAGTTTGGCTGCTTTATCGAATGCCTCACCTGCAGCATCGTCGATCGTCGTTCCGATGACTTCCATGTCCAAATGATCGCGTACAAGCACAATTTGAGTATGACCTCCAGAAACTGTCAGACATAGAAAAGGAAATGTTGGCATTTTGTTCTGACCATCGTCAATAAAGTGCGCTAAAACATGTCCAACCATATGATTCACTTCCACCAAAGGAATCTGCAGTGCCATCGCGAAAGATTTTGCGAAAGATGTACCCACAATGAGTGAACCCATGAGTCCGGGACCACGCGTAAAAGCTATTGCATCAATTTGTTCTTTTGAAATTCCAGCTTTTTTTATTGCCGCATCCACAACCGGTACTATATTTTGTTGATGCGCTCGACTTGCCAATTCCGGCACGACCCCTCCGTATAACTCATGCACATCTTGTCGCGCAATGATATTGGATAAAATGGTGTTATTTTTGAGAATAGCAGCTGAAGTATCATCACAAGACGATTCGATACCAAGAATGTATATATCTTTTTCGGGCAAGTTCCGTAAGTTTGTAACAGATGTCAAAAGTATTCAAAATAATTGCACGCACTTTGGGGATTTTTCTCGAATGGCTGCTCATCGCTTTGATACTTTTCCTTTTTGCAATCCGAACCAGTCCGGTTCAGACTTATCTTGCTCAACAAGCGACCAACTTTCTATCCAAAGAATTAAACACCACTGTACGTATTGATGGGCTTTCCATTGTATTCTTTGACCGCGTTGCGCTGGATGGTGTATTCGTTTTAGACCAGCAAAAAGATACGCTTGCCTCTATACATACACTTTATGTGACATTGGAAGAATTGAACCTCAAAAAGAACT
>CAISOQ010000087.1 GCA_903887095.1 uncultured Flavobacteriia bacterium | reverse complement strand
GAATAATTAAAATAAAAAGTGTGAAATGTGTTTTGAAAAAATAATAATTCCAATGATCAGTGCACCGATTGAAGCGATTAAAACAGCTCCAGCAGAAAGATCTTTAATACGAGCAATGTGCTCATCTTCTTCCTTGGTAATCCTATTGCACAGCTCTTCAATTGCAGTGTTGAGTGCCTCTAGGGAAAGCACTGCGCTCGAGCAAACGATGATCCAAATCCATTCCTCTTGTGCTATTTTGAACCACAAACCCAGGGAAATACTTAAGAGCAGCAATGATAATTGTATTTTAAAATTACCACCCAGTTGAAAGCTCAATTTCAATCCGTTTAAAGCAAAATTGAGACTTTTTAAAAATCGCTTCATGCATCCTATTTTGTACAAAAATATATTTTCACAAATAAAAGCAATCATACTGCTTGTTTTCAATCAAAATCGGCTTAATTTTGTGCCACGTTCATTTAAATAAACTTATGAAGAAAGGTGGAGGGATCGGCCCTGTGAAGCCTTGGCAACCTGCGATTAGTGCAAGGTGCCAAATCCAATTCCGAATTTTTTCGGGAAAAGATAAGTGCGCGGTTTACCGCTTTCCTTTTTTCATAGTTTAAGCAAGTACTATGAAAACTATATACGACATTTTACAAGAAAGAATTTTAATCCTAGATGGCGCCATGGGAACCATGATTCAGCGGCATTCGCTTACGGAAGAAGATTTCAGAAAGGGATGGTTTGAGGATCATCCTTCGCCACTAAAAGGAAATAATGATTTACTTTCTTTGACGCGACCAGAGATTATAAAAGACATCCATCGCCAATATTTTGCTGCTGGTGCCGATATTGCAGAGACCAATACTTTTTCCGGAACAACCATTGCACAAGCTGATTACAGCTTAGAAAAGGCGGTCTATGACATCAATTACCAATCAGCAAAAATTGCACGAGAAGTTGCTGATGAATTTACAGCTGCTGAACCCCATAAACCTCGTTTTGTCGCTGGTTCCATAGGGCCTACAAATCGAACTGCATCAATTTCTCCAGATGTAAATGACCCTGGATTCCGAGCAATTACTTTTGATCAATTGGTCGAGGCCTATGCGCAACAAGTTAAAGCGCTTATTGATGGCGGGGTTGATATTTTATTGGTTGAAACAGTCTTTGATACACTGAATGCGAAGGCGGCACTTTTTGCAATTGACAAGGTGTTTGATGAAATTGGTAAAGTGTACCCAATTATGGTTTCGGGAACAATCACGGATCAAAGTGGTCGCACGTTAACTGGACAAACGACTGAAGCCTTCTTGATTTCAGTGTCACATATCCCTTTGATTTCAGTTGGGTTAAACTGTGCGCTTGGTGCTTCAATGATGCGGCCTTATTTACAAGTATTGAATCAAAAATCGCCGTTTGGCGTGAGTGCTCACCCAAATGCAGGTTTACCAAATGAATTCGGACAGTATGATGAGACTCCTGAAATGATGGCGGAACAAATTCGAGAATTCTTGGATGAAGGATTGGTCAATATCATTGGTGGTTGTTGCGGTACAACTCCTGCACACATTCGCGCCATTGCTGAAATTGCCGCGCAATACCAACCGCGTCAAACAAATTTTTCAAACACAAAAGTATAAACTGAATTCATGTCAGATTCAAAAGTTACACTTAAACTATCCGGCCTTGAGCCATTGATTGTTACCCCAGAAAGCAATTTTGTGAATGTGGGTGAACGCACAAATGTGACGGGTTCGCGTGCCTTTTTGAGAATGATTAAGGAAGGTGATTTTGAAGCGGCACTTTCTGTTGCGAGGGATCAAGTTGAAGGTGGTGCACAGATCATCGATGTCAACATGGATGAAGGAATGATCGACGGAAAAGAGGCGATGGTAAAATTCCTGAATCTTATTGCTTCTGAGCCAGACATAGCAAGAGTTCCCGTAATGATTGATAGTTCGAAATGGGAAATCATTGAAGCGGGTTTGAAATGCATTCAAGGTAAGGGGGTTGTGAATTCTATCTCGCTCAAAGAAGGAGAAGAGAATTTCATTGATCAGGCAAAAAAAATTAAACGATACGGAGCAGCTGTCATTGTGATGGCTTTTGATGAACAGGGTCAGGCCGATAGTTATGAAAGAAGAATAGAAATTTGCAAACGATCGTATGATATTTTGGTTCAAAAGATTGGTTTTCCAAAAGAAGACATCATTTTCGACCCAAATATTTTTCCTGTTGCAACGGGAATGGAAGAGCATAACAACAATGCGCTTGATTTTTTCAGAGCAACAAAATGGATACGAGAAAATTTACCTGGCGCCCATGTAAGTGGCGGTGTTTCCAATGTGTCTTTTTCTTTCCGTGGAAATGACAAAGTGCGTGAAGCGATGCATGCCGCTTTCTTGTACCATGCCATTCAGCATGGTATGGATATGGGAATTGTGAATCCAACCATGCTTGAGGTCTATGCGGACATAGATAAGGTATTGCTCGAATATGTGGAGGATGTGTTGTTGAACCGTCGTTCAGATGCTACAGAAAGGTTACTGGAATTAGCTGAGACAGTTAAGGGTGATGGAAAGAAACGAGAGCAAGATTTAAGTTGGCGGGAAAAAGAAGTGAAGGAGCGGCTTTCATATGCTTTGGTGAAAGGCCTTACGGATTGGATCGATGAAGATGTGGAAGAGTGCAGAAAGCTTTATTCGCGGCCAATTGAAGTAATAGAAGGCCCACTTATGGATGGGATGAATGTTGTAGGCGACTTATTCGGAAGTGGAAAAATGTTTTTGCCGCAAGTAGTGAAATCAGCGCGTGTAATGAAAAAAGCGGTGGCCTATTTGTTGCCTTTTATTGAGGATGAAAAGGATGGTAAGCGATCCTCGGCAGGTAAAGTTTTGATGGCAACTGTGAAAGGCGATGTGCACGATATTGGAAAAAATATTGTGGGAGTAGTGTTGGGTTGTAATAACTATGAAGTTATCGATCTTGGTGTTATGGTGCCTTTTGAGAAAATCATCCAAGCAGCAATAACTGAAAACGTCGACGTCATTGGTCTAAGTGGACTTATTACTCCTTCATTGGATGAAATGGTTACAGTTGCAAAAGAAATGGAGCGCGCTGGGTTGGATATTCCGCTAATGATTGGAGGTGCCACAACTTCGAAAGTGCATACGGCAGTTAAGATTGAGCAACATTATAAAAAAGGTCAGGCAGTGCATGTCTTAGATGCATCCCGAGCAGTTACGGTGGTGGAAAGTTTACTTGGAGCGAAAAAGGATGCTTTCGTGTCTGATTTAAAAGTTGAGTATGCTCGAATGCGTGAGCATCATGAGAAACACAGGGCATCAAAGGAGTTGCTTTCTATGGAAGGTGCCAGAGCCAATGCTTTGAAAATTGAGTTCAAACAAGAAGAATGCATTGCGCCTAGTTATGTTGGTACAAGAGCCTATTTGCAATTTCCGTTAAAGGATTTGGTTCCCTATATTGATTGGACTCCGTTCTTCCAAACGTGGGAACTACACGGGCGATTTCCAGCAATTTTAAACGATGAGGTAGTCGGACAAGAAGCAATTAAATTGTATGATGATGCGTTGCACATGTTGAACCGGATTGTGGAGGAGAATTGGCTCACTGCGAATGCTGTTGCAGGGGTTTTTCCTGCTAATAGTGTAGGAGATGACATTGAAATTTACACAGATGAGAGTAGGAGTGAGGTGCTGTATGTACAACGAACTTTACGCCAACAAACCAAAAAAGCAGAAGGACAACCAAATCTTGCATTAGCAGATTTTATTGCTCCAAAAAACGCGGGAATTAAGGATTTTATCGGTGGTTTTGTCGTTACTGCTGGTGGAGGTCTTGAAAAATATCTAGAGCAATTTGAGCAAGACCATGATGATTATAATTCAATTTTGCTTAAAGCATTGGCAGATAGATTGGCAGAGGCATTTGCTGAAAAGCTGCATGAAATTGTTCGAACAGAGCAATGGGGATATGCCAATCAAGAGTCATTGTCAAATGAAGAATTGATAAAGGAATCTTACAGAGGAATTAGACCTGCGCCAGGTTATCCCGCATGTCCCGATCATACTGAAAAAGTTGGATTGTTCGAATTGTTGGATGCATCAAATATAACTGGAGTTACGCTCACTGAAAGTTTGGCAATGTATCCTGTTTCTTCAGTCTCTGGTTGGTATTTCGCACATCCTGCGGCGAAGTATTTTGGCTTAGGTAAGATTACGGATGAACAAGTGAGGGATCTTTCAGAAAGAAAAGGTGAAAATGTTGAAATTATGCGTCGTTGGCTTTCAAGTGTTGTGCAATAAAAAAAGCGCTCATTGAGAACGCTTTTATAACCTAACCTAACCACTATTCACTGAAAAAGACTTCGAACAGATTCTAAGTAACGAATCGTATTCTTTGCTTATTCTAAAAATAAAGACACTTCTTCTCTTTCAGAAGTCAATTTTTCTTAATTCAAGAAAGTAGTCATCGGTTTTAAATGGATGAAGCGCTTAATAACATACTATTATGCTTTCATAGGATTAATTCATGGGTAAAAAGATGCGTTTCGTAGAAAATTGAATGATTTTATTCTTGGAATCCTATTGTGTAAAATTGAATACTTGGTTTTCGACAAGAAGGTATTTTTTTTCGATTAATATTGTTTTTATGGTTTGTCGATCCCCTTTTATATTCTTGTGTTACGTTTTTTTCTTTTTAACTTCGTTTAAAGTCTAAGTAATTTGAGAGTTCAGATATTTACCGATGGTTCAGCAAAAGGAAATCCAGGTCCGGGAGGTTATGGAATTGTAATGAAATTTAAAGACCAAGAAAAGGAATTTTCTCAGGGTTATCGATTGACGACGAATAACAGAATGGAATTACTTGCTTTGATTGTTGCCTTGGAAAATTTAAAGACAGCGAAATATCCGGTTGAAGTCTATTCTGATTCAAAGTATGTAATTGATGCAATTGTAAAGGGCTGGGTATTTGGTTGGAAAACAAAAGGTTTCAAAGGAAAAAAGAATGCGGATCTTTGGTTAAGATACCTTGAATTGCATGCACGATACACGATTACATTCACGTGGGTGAAAGGCCACAATGGGCATCCGGAAAATGAGCGCTGCGATCAATTGGCAGTTAGTGCAGCTGAATCTGGAGTGTTTCTAGTGGATGATTTTTTTGAAAAGCAAGCAGAAAACAATCTTTTTGACTAAATCGTTTCTGAAGTATTGAGCGCTGCTTTAATAAATGTATAAATCAAAGGATGCGGAATTTCTCGGGTCGATGATACTTGAGGGCAGAAACCACAAGCAACAAAAAAGTGATGACTTTTTAGACTCAAAACTTCAGGTTCTTCAAACTGATTGTATGCTTCAACATCTATCAGGTCATTTGTTAGGGCTTGAATTAATTGTGGATACAAGCTATACCTTGAGGATGTAAGTTCAGTGGTTGTGTGATTTTCGTATAATTTTATAAATTCTCGAGAGTGCGGAATAATTTGAATGCGTTCAAATTGATTTCCTTCTACTAAATTATCCGAAACCAACTTTTCTCCATTTGGATTGAGCTGGAAAGCTGCGATGAGTACTTCTAACAGGCTTCGTATGCTTTCACCGGTCATGAGTACAGGGATTTTTAAATCACTGACAGCACGAATGATTCCGTTGAGAAAAAATAAGTTTTGATAAGGTCCAGGAGCAATCCAGATACCGTCAAAGTCTTCGAAATTGGTTGGTTTAAAAAGGGCAGCATCGTTGATTTTTACCCAATAGTAATTAATGTCAACTTCAAGAAAACGGCTTGAATGGTCAATCGCCAGGTTGGTTGCCTGATGAGAATTATAGGTGAAATTATAATCACCAATAATGGCTATTTTCAGTGTTTGACTCATTTCATCAATCGACACAAAAAAAGCCGTCTGCCGCGGCTGAATGCTTATCTCTCGAACCAGCCCTTAAATACTCCATCTTGGATCAGCAGAGAATCCCAGACTAAAGTAACGGCGTCTTGACGGTATACGTAGCAATTAAAATTGCAAGTAAATTTAGAATAATCACCCAATGTGTCTGATTCCTGAAGAATACCTGTGAAAGTAACACTTTGTGGGTTTGGAGAACTTTGTTTGGAAGTCCAATTCAATCCTGCGGCATCTTTATAGGTCACCTCGAAACCAGAGCTACCGCTTGTCGAATAAGAAGGAGAAGTATTGGCTGTGTGAAACGCATTAAAAGTGGCAATATCAGGTGCTGTGGAAACAGAGGCATCCCATAGAACACTTCCTAAAACGACCTTTACTGAAGTTTGAGTAGACGCAGAAGTCATTTGAAAGTTATACGCAGCAGTAGAAATTGCTGGTGCAGGTAAAATGTTTAGGTTTTTTGTTGCACTTCCTGCATAGCCACTTACGTTTTCTGTAAGTTCCAATACCGAACCATTTACAGTGCCAATAAAATGACAAGTAAGGTCTACCATGGGTACTGGTGCGGGAATTACTTCGTGTTCAATGCACGATTCCAACGAGAAGACCAACGTTAGCAAAGCGAAGATCCCTAATTTATAGTTTTTCATAGCTGTGGTATTTCATGTACACCTTAAACAAGTTGGCGCACAAAAAAGTTACACGAATATATGAAAAAAAAGTATGGCTTAATTTCTAAAATGAAATATTTCTTGGCTACGCGCGGATTTGCCTCAATTGTTTTTCAATTGCAAATGATTCAAATGCAATATTTGTGCAATTTAAAGCGTCAAGATTCATCCAATAAAAACTATTTCCTTGCGCATCAGGCTGCTGTTGAAATTGAGCTGCGACCTCAACCTCTTCATTCATCGCTTGGAGTTGATTGATGATAATGTTCAGTTGAGTGGAATTGATCAAAAAAGACGTTTCATAACTCAAATTGTTCTGAAAAGCAGTTCCTTTTACACAAATGTCATTCATTACTGAGTGAATTGTGATCTCTTTTAAGTTGATGTTTTGTGTGTTCATATCCCTTTTTTTGACAAAGATGACTGCAGAAGTTCGTAAACGTTTTACGATCTATAAACTGCTTTGAAAAAAAAGGGATTTCAACTTAAAATTGTAATTTTCCGAAAAATTAAAACCGATGAAATACGATAGAATCAATAAAGAGCTATACATACGTAACAGATCCAAATTTATTTCGCAATTAGAAGAAGGGGCTCTTGCTGTTTTCAATTCAAATGACATTTATCCAATCAGTGCAGATAGCACGATGCCTTTTCAGCAGCATAGAGATATCCTTTACCTTTCAGGTGTTGATCAGGAGGAAAGTATATTGGTTTTATTTCCTGGTTCTAAAAATGAAAATCACCGAGAAGTCTTGTTTTTGCGAGAAACCAACGCACATATTGCAGTTTGGGAAGGAGAAAAACTGGACAAGCAGATGGCCTATGAAACAAGTGGTATAAAAACGGTTTATTGGCTGGAGCAATTTCAATCTATTTTTAAGCAAATGATGGCTGAAGCTTCAACAGTATACATCAATACAAACGAGCATTTAAGAGCCAATACCGAGGTTGAAACACGAGAAGATCGGTTTATAAAAAAACTGAAAATTGATTACCCTGCTCACCAATACCGAAAAAGTGCTCCGATTATGCACCGTATCCGCTCTGCTAAAGAGCAAGAAGAACTGGAACTTTTACAAAAAGCCTGCACTATCACTGAGGCTGGGTTCAGAAGATTACTCGGTTTTGTTCAGCCGGGAGTATGGGAATATGAAATAGAGGCTGAATTAGCTCATGAATTTTTAAGAAATCGTTCAAAGGGCTTTGCCTACACACCAATTGTTGCCTCAGGCAAAAATGCATGTGTCTTGCATTACATAGAAAACAACAAACAATGTTTGGATGGGGATGTGATTTTGCTGGATGTTGGTGCTGAATATGCGAATTACGCATCCGATTTAACGCGTTGTGTGCCGGTGAATGGGCGATTTACTGCCCGACAAAAACAAGTTTACAATGCCGTTTTGAATGTCAAGAAGGAGGCGGAAAAACTGTTGGTTCCGGGAACAATACTTGCTGATTATCATAAAGAAGTTGGAAACATCATGGAACGTCAGTTGCTCGATCTTGGGTTAATTGATCAAACAGACATAAAGAATCAGAAGCCCGAGTGGCCAGCATACAAGAAATATTTCATGCATGGAACTTCTCACTTTTTAGGACTTGATACGCATGATGTAGGAATATGGAATGAACCAATTCAAGCGGGAATGGTTTTTACTTGTGAACCAGGTATTTATATCCCAGAAGAGGGCTTGGGTATCCGATTGGAGGATGATTTAGTTGTGCAAGCCTCTGGTGCGCCTTTTAATCTCATGCGAAACATTCCAATTGAGGCTGATGAGATTGAATCCATTATGAATTCAAAATAAGGTGCTCGCTTACGAGGAAGTAGGACGCGGTAAACCTGTCGTTTTTTTGCACGGGTTTATGGAGTCGAAATCGATGTGGCGCTCTTTGCAACTTTCTACACAGCCTATGCGTTGCATTTTTATTGATTTGCCCGGTCATGGCGAATCCCAGTTAGATGACGAGAATGAAAAACCTTCGACTCAATACTTTGCAGCGAAAGTCCGTTCTTTTTTAAGTTGGTTGAAAATAGATGAATACGATATAGTTGGACATTCAATGGGTGGTTATGTTGCGTTGGAACTTAAAAAAACAGATGCGAACTGCCAGAAAGTTGTTTTGTTGAATTCGAATTTTTGGGAAGATTCTGAACAGAAAAAAAGAGACCGCGTTCGTGTGGCTGATCTTGTGTTCAAAGCCAAAAATTTATTTGTTTCTGAGGCTATTCCTGGCTTGTTTTATTCAAAAAAAGGGAAAGAGGTTGAAATACAAGGTTTAATCGATGAAGCTAAAAACATGTCTGCAGATGCAATTGCCTATGCAGCACTCGCCATGCGTGAACGGAATGACCTCAGTAGTATCCTGAAGCAATATCCATACGATTTCCTTCTAATTTCAGGTCAACATGACCCACTCATTTCGCCAGAAGAAATGAGGTCCAGGCTGCCATCTGAACAACTTCAAGTGCAATTTCTCGAAAATGCTGGACACATGGGGCACATTGAAGCGCCTGAAGAAACGAAGGAGTTAATTTGCCATTTTGTAAAATAAAAAAACGGGAATCAATTCCCGTTATCATTAAACGTCCAATCGAAATGGCACGCCCTGTTTAAGGTAGAGATTATCATGTGCATTTATTTATCCATCTAAAATAGAAAGACACTATTTATCGTTTTAGATTATAACCTGTTCCGTAGGAATCATTGATTCTTTTGTCAATGAATGAATTTTAAATGTTCAAATTTTCAATTGAATGGCACGTTAAAAGAAGAAGTCTTCAATCAGATAGTGTAACTTTCTTGGAATGCGAAAAAATAAAACTATAATCCTTTAACTTAGTAGCTATGAAATTGAGAGCCATTGTTGTCGACGACGAAGAATTTGCAAGAAAGAATCTTATAATGTTACTGGAAGAATTCTGTCCTGATGTTGAAGTCATTGGGGAGGCAGGGAGAAAGAGTGAGGCCAAAGCAATCATTGAATCCTCGAAACCGGATGTGGTCTTTCTTGACATTCGAATGCCATCAGGTTCTGAAGGTTTTGAATTACTTGATGAGCTTGAAGAGAAAGATTTTTTAGTCGTTTTTGTAACTGCCTTTAAGGATTTTGCAATAAGGGCGTTTAATGCAAGTGCGGTTTATTATTTGTTGAAACCCATAGATGTTGAGGAGTTGCAGACAGCCGTTGAAAAGCTGAAGGAGACGAGGCGCGTATTTTCGGATGATCCGCAGAATTTCTCAACTTACTATTCTTCTTTAAAACATTTGTCAGACAGTCTTTTGCGCAACAAGCCAACTAGTCGGATTGCAATTTCCCATACCCGTGGTTTAAAAATTGTGGAAGATGATTCCATTTCGCATTTGGAAGCGAGCGGAAATTGCACCACCATTTATTTCAAAGATGGCACGCGTTATCTTGATACGAGAACTCTCAAGACATATGAAATCATCTTGAATCCAGCGAAATTTTTTCGAGTACATAAATCACACATCATCAACCTTGATCTTTTGGCTGAATATGTCAATGAAGATGGGCATTTTGCAGTTCTGAAAAATGGTCTTCGAATTCCTGTTGCCCGCAATCGTGTCTCTGATTTTGTGAAAATGTTGAAAGAAGTTCAATGAGAAGATTAGCGCTGTTCATTTTTTTAAGTTGCTCTTTTGTAGCAATGGCGCAGCGTTATGCATTTGTAAATTACAATACAGCTCAAGGGCTTCCTCAGTCGCAAGTTACAGCAATTACACAGGATGATAAAGGCTTTTTATGGGTTGGAACCTTGGGTGGATTAGCAAAATTCAACGGAAATGAATTTGTTTCATTCACGACTGAAAATGGAATTTTAAATAATCGAATCAGCTGTCTCAGTGCTTTTGGTGATGAAATTTGGATTGGACATGAAGGCGGACTCTCGCGTATTCAAGGCAAAACAATTCGAAAGTGGACACTGAACAAAAATGAATCCGATATCAATGTTACGGACATTGTTCAATTCAATTCCCGGTGGATTATTGCGACCAACGGTGGGGGAATTTATGAGCTGAAGGACAATCAACTGCGCAAGCTGAGCATGCAGTCAAAGGGAACTCAACTGAGTTCGAACAATTCATCGTTGACGCTAACTACCTTCAATGAAGATCTGTTGAAAGTACGGGATTTGATTGTTAAGAACAATGTCTTGTACTTGGGAACGAGGGCAGGTGTTGTAAGAACCAATGATCTCCAATCATTCAACGTACTCGAAGGTTTACAAAATTACAGTGTTTCATCATTGAGCAAAAGTGAACAAGGACTCTATGTGGCCACTTTCAAAAATGGATTGCTTCGCTATGATGACAGAAAAAATATAACTACAACTGTCAATGCCATTGATACAGTTTATTCCTTGAGAAAATGCCTGCCCGATACACGTGGTAATTTATGGTTGGTGGCAGCAGAAGGTGTTTTTCGGTTGAAAAATGATGCAATGAATCTTCGCTTGGATCAGCAGAAAGGACTGCCAATGGAGAGTGTTCGTTGTGTGTTTGAAGACCGGTCTGGAACCATATGGTTGGGAACCGAGGGGAAGGGGTTGATACGATTTCCCGGTGAAGGTTTTGTTTATTTCAATGAGCAGAATGGTTTAAGTTCTGATTTGATTGTGAGTGTAAACCAGGATAATCAAGGCGTTTATTGGATAGGTACATTCGACAAAGGCATCATTCGGATGGGATCTCGCAATCAAATGGAAAGTATTGTGCCTGAAAACAGTGCTACAATATGGTCTTCTGTTATGGATGTCGACGGAATGAACTGGTTTGGTACCGAAAATGGGCTCATTGCCATGAAAGGTAAATCGATCGAAAAGGTTTATTTTTCTGATCAAGGTCTGTCGGGCGACAAAATATCCGCGCTGTTAAGAATAAATTCAAATGAATTTTTTGCTGGTGGAAGCGATGGGGTAAGTCATTATAAAAAGGGCAAGTTTAGTCGTTACTTAATGAAAGAACCTGCAACCGTTCGGGCTTTTTGTGTTGTCAAAAAAAATGTTTTTTGTGTTGCAGACAATGGTTTTTATGAAATTCGAAATAAACAATTAATCCGCATTGGCGATTTCCGTAAAGCGGCTTTTTCCGTTGTATCAGATCGATTTGGTACTCTATGGATTGGGACTGAAGAAGGATTGTACAGGTACCGCAACAACCGGCTAACGATCGTGTCCTTTTCACCGTCGGCATCGTCCAATTTCATTAATTTTTTAAATAGCAATGGCAGTGAACTTTTTGTAGGCACCAACAATGGTTTATTTGTATTAAGTGACCTTGATAAGGAAAAAATAAAATCCACCAATTATGGGATAAGCGATGGATTGGTAAATTTGGAAACGAATATAAATTCCGGATTCATTGATCGCAATGGGTATTTTTGGTTTGGAACCGCCTCAGGGTTGGTGAAGTTGTCTCCAGGAAAACTAAAAAGCCCGCACGCCGCTCCGCGTTTGGTGATAAAAAATATCCTTATCAATTACCAGGAAGTTGATTTTCGAAAATATGCTTCTTCCTTTGATAAAAGTGGTATTCCATTGGAGTTGGATTTGCCTTATTCTAAAAACAATTTAACGTTTGAAGTTGATGGTATCGCCTTGTCTAATTATCCAGGTTTACGCTTTCAATTTTGGTTAGAAGGGCAGGACGAGGGTTGGTCG
>CAISOQ010000086.1 GCA_903887095.1 uncultured Flavobacteriia bacterium | reverse complement strand
GGACAGGAAGAGATGCCTTGGAAATTGGTCTAGTGGATGAAATCGGTGGACTTACAGATGCCATTTCCTACGCTGCGAAAAAAGCCGATATAAAAGACAAACGTGTACTCTATTATCCATTGAAAGAAGAGGATAAATTCCTTGAGATTTTTGAGGACCTTAAAGATGAATCTGAAAATGCAAAAGTGATTCGAACGGAAAAGCTACCAGAAGAATTGTTGAATTATTACAAAGAATTAAAGAAATTAGAAGCTAGAAGTGGCATTCAAATGCGTCTGCCATACGATGTGCGATTTTATTAAGAAAGACCCTTCGGGGTCTTTTTTTTTAAGTATTTTTTCTTTTGAAATTATTTCTTTCGTGTGTCCACTCATAGCGCTTTTTAGGTCGCTTATTCTTTTTCTTAGGCATCGTTCGATATGCCAATCCAGCAGTATATTGGAGGTAATCCATTCTTGTTTTATAAATTCCAGGAACCAATGCCAATTTTCCAATCCCCTGCACCTGCAGCCCCCAATTTTTAGAAAGCCAATAATTCAACCCCAACGTTAAATTGGCCGTAATTGACAAAGAACCTTCATCAATAGATCTATAAGTAAATCCACCACCAATGGCCATATATGGATCTAAATCTTGTGACATTTTTATAAATTGATTCAGACTGAGTTTGTAATTGTAATTTGCTGAAGCTAAAAATCCCTTAACACCTACACTATCATTTACTATTACAGAAGAACGATAGGGAGTAAAAGTGAAAACACCTTCATTACTAACTCCTTTTTTAGTAAACTTATTGATCGATAAAAAGCTGGGATATGGGGCAAAATTCCAAGACCCTTGAACATCAAATAAATTTGGCAATTTCTCTTCATTGTCGTTTACGACAACATACCCTCCCGTTATGATCCAGTTATAAGGATTCTTTTTTCTGCTTTGAGCTGTGGGTTGAGCCAATATACTTTGACAGCATGAAATTAACACGAAGAAAGCAGGAAATAGTATTCCCTTCAATCCTAAAAAATTAATTTTCATTCCAAAAGAGTGGTTCATAATTCTTACCTAAAAAATAACCTCAACGTTGGTTGAGGTTATTTCTAAATTGCATTTATTTCGAAGCGATCTCTACGAATTCATCGTATGTCACCTGCTTTTCATTTAATTTAACAGTCTCCTTGAAAAACTGAGTTAATTTATGCTCAGCCAACATATCATACACTCTGTTCGCTTCCTCACGGTTTTTCAATACTGACATAGCTGATGCAGTCAATTCATTGTCCTCAGGTGCAGGAATTCCATATTGTGCGTAATTACTTACCAACAATCCTTTCGTAAATTCAACGACTTCCTGGTTATCCAATTTGATCTCATTGTTCTTGAAGATACTTCCTTGAATTAACTGCCATTTCAAACCTTTAGCGTATCCATCGTATTCTGTTTCGATTTGATCTTCAGTAATCGCTTTTTCATTTGACAATTTAATCCATCTTTTCAAGAATGAGTTTGGCAACTCCACTTTTGTTTTCTCCAAAAGATCGTTGTATATCTCTCTTGTCAAAATCTTGTCTGAATCAGTATCAAACATGCCTTTAAGATCATTCGTAATTCGATCTTTCAACTCTGACTCTGAAGTTACATTTCCAGCACCGAACAATTTATCGAACAATTCTTGATCCAACTCTGCTAATTCCATGTGCTTGATCTCATTGATTGTCATTTGGAACTTCGCTGAAACAGTTGCCATTTCTTCTTCAGTAATACCCAACATTGCCGCAGTATCTTTTCCTCCTCTGGATACTTTCGTTGGGTCCACGATTAAAGATTCACCTTTTGATTTTCCAGTTAAATCCTTCTTCACATTTTTATCCTCAACGAATTCCATTGAAATAGTTGATGAATGCAATACCCCACCTTCTTTGATAGTTTCATCATCATTTAATTCAACAAATTGCGCAAGAATCATATCTGTTTCACCAACAATTTCTGTTGACACCAACTTACCATATCTCCTTCTAAGGTCTTCAATTTGTTTGTTGATTAAGTCATTGTCAACTTTAACCTTTAAATAATCGTACTTGCTTTTGTTCGAAATTGGAATTTCAAAACTTGGAGTCAAACCAATCTCATATTCGAATTCAAATGTGTCCGGTTGATCAAAACTTCCAACTACATCTGAACCCTCTTTTGGTATTGGGTTACCAAGTATGTCGATTTTATTTTCCTCAATGAATTTGTACAATGCATCATTTACAATTTTGTTCAATTCATCGGCTAAAACAGCTTTTCCATATTGCTTTTGAACAATACCGAATGGCACATGTCCTGGTCTAAACCCAGGGATT
>CAISOQ010000085.1 GCA_903887095.1 uncultured Flavobacteriia bacterium | reverse complement strand
GTTATTTTCTACTAAAACAGCAACAGAACTATCATTCGCAAAGGCGATTAATTCATTCACCAATGCCGGGTCGTAATCCATTTGACCAACAATCAGTAATTTTCGCTCAAGCTGCATACTGTTTTCAACCCAATACCTGTCGTTTGATGAAAATTGAAAACCTCCATCTACTGAACGAATCAATTTCGGATTTCCAGCTGAATATTCTACCTTGTTGTAAAGGGGCTCATTCAACGAAATATTAAAATGTATAGGCCCCTTCCAGTTGCCATTTCCTTCAGTGAATGCAATAGCAGTTTCTCGTTCTAAATACCACTTCTCAGTTGGCAACGAATATTTTTCTGAAAGATTTACTGAATATCTTATATGTGAATCAAAAACATTCTGCTGCCTAATTGTCTGACCATCCCCTTGATCCACCCATTCCTGAGGACGATCTGCTGTAATCACAACGAGTGGGACACACTGGTAATACGCCTCAGCAATTGCAGGATAATAATTTAAAGCGGCTGAACCAGAAGTACACACAACACCAACAGGTTGACCTAGTTGTTGTGCCATCCCCAATGCAAAGAAAGCAGCACTTCGCTCATCATGGATTACCTTACAAATGACATCGGGATGTTCATCAAATGCAATAACCAACGGTGCATTTCTTGAACCTGGAGAACAAACCACCTGCAGCATTCCGTGAGCCACACATTGATCTACGAAAAGGCTAACTGCATTTTTATCCGATGATATCATTGATCAAATCTAATTGTTTGAAGCACGTTGAGCAAGGTTTTGCTTTTATTTTCTGTTTCATTCCATTCATTTTCAAGAATTGAATCTTTCGTGTAACCGCCGCCAACAAATAAAAAACCTTCATTACCAAACCATTTACTGCAGCGTAAATTCACATAGAGACATGAAGCATTTTTGTTTAAGTAACCTATAACACCGGCATACAATTCGCGATTGTGAGCTTCTGTATCCTGTATCACCTTAATTGCTTTGTTTTTCGGCGTGCCACAAACCGCTGGAGTTGGATGAAGTTTACCTAAAACCTCAGCAACACTTTTATTTTGCAATTCAAAGGAGATTTTTGTCTTTAAATGCTTCAATGGGCCAGCAAATTCTTCAATTGGCAAATCTGTATATATACAACTTAACCCCAATGAATTTAACTCTTTTGAAATATATTCAGTCACAATTTCTTGCTCCCTGTATTCTTTTTGTGACCAGGGCACACTACTTGATTTTTCGCGCGTACCTGCCAAAGAAACCGTCTTCGCTTGATTATTTTCAACCGTCAATAAATTTTCAGGTGAAGCGCCCAACCATATACCAAGTAGTGGATCTTGAAAACAATACACAAATGCCGAAGGATACTTTTTCTCAAGTAATTTAAAAGCTTCTATTAAGTCAAAAGAAGACAATTGAACTGTTTTTACCCGGGAAAAAACAACTTTTTCTACTTCATTATTTTGCAACGCTTCTAAAACCTCTTGCCCCATCTTAAGATATGCATCTTTCTGAATCGAAATAGGTTTTACAACTTCATATTCGAAGGCAATTGATGACTCACTTTCTGAATATTGATAAAGGTTTTCGCCGAGAAAATCACTTACAACAAATCCATTTGCGATTTCAAAATTCTCAATTCGGACAAACGAACCTAATTTCTCTACAATAGACTGACCCGGAAACCGATATTTTAAGAACGATTTCAAATTATCGCTGAAGAATCATCACTGTTAACCTACCTGTACAAACTAGTTTATTTGTTGCTTGGTCAAAAATATCTACCTGCCACAGATGGGTCTTCCTTCCGGCGTGTACGATTTTACCAATTGCTTTAACCGAGCCACTTTTTACAGAACCTACATGATTCGCATTAACCTCTAAGCCAACTGGGTATTCCTTCGTTAAATCCAGTAAAAGCGTTGATCCCATCGAACCAATACTCTCAATGAGTGCCGCACTTGCTCCACCATGCAACAACCCCATTGGCTGATGCGTGCGGTGATCAACAGGCATTGTAGCAACCACAAAATCATTACCGATTTCAACACATTCAATACCGAGCTGCTCCATTAACGTATTTCTATTCAATGAATTTGCTTGTTCAAGCGATATTTGGCGCAATAACATGTAACAAAAATAGCGAAAAGATCCACTATGTTTCCAACGTTTGAATGATTGATCAGCTAATAAACGAAGGAAATATTTATACTTTTGTTTTATGACAACACAACCCGTGGATCTAAAACCATTTAACTCATTTGGAATAAGTACGAAAGCCACGCATTTCGAGCGCTTTTCAACTATCCAAGAATTACAAGTTCAACTCGACAATCGAAACAACCAGGAATTACTCATACTGGGTGGCGGTAGCAATGTTTTGTTTACGAAGGATTTTAATGGTTTGGTGCTGCGCAATGAAATTAAAGGATTTGAAATAACGTCTGAAGACAAAACCACCGTCATAGTTAAATCAGGTGCAGGTGAAGTGTGGCATGAATTCGTTTTGAATTGCATTGACAAAGGTTTCGCAGGACTTGAAAACCTAAGTTTGATACCCGGAAGTGTTGGTGCTAGTCCAATGCAAAATATTGGTGCTTATGGTGTTGAAATCAAAGATGTTTTCCAGTCGTTAGAGGCTTTCCATATAGAAACAGGAGAAATTCATTCTTTTGATGCTGAAGCTTGTGAATTTGGCTACAGAGAAAGTGTTTTCAAGCGAAAATTGAAAGGACAATATATCATTCTATCGGTTTCTTTCAAACTTTCCAAAAATCCTTCAATAAATACAAGTTACGGAGCTATTGAAAGTGAATTGTCTAAAATGAACATTTCCAATCCTAGCATTCGAGACGTGAGCAATGCAGTGATTTCAATTCGTTCCTCAAAACTGCCAAATCCTAAAGAAATTGGAAATGCTGGAAGCTTCTTCAAAAACCCTGTTGTTGATCAATCGATAGTTGACGAAATTCTAAAAACACATTCGGAAGCACCTAATTATCCTGCAGAAACTGGAAAGCGTAAACTAGCAGCAGGTTGGCTTATTGAACAAGCAGGCTGGAAAGGAAAAACAATCGATAATTATGGCGTACATAAACTTCAAGCACTTGTTTTAGTTAATTATGGTGGTGCAACGGGTCAACAGATTTACGACCTTTCGACGGCTATTATCAACGATATTCAACAGAAATTTGGAGTCACACTTGAAAGGGAAGTAAATATTCTGTAAAACTAAGAGCTACCGAATGGCACAACAGATAAAGAGAGAATATATTATTTCAAGCTTTGAGACGCTGTGCATTGCTCCTACGACTAATTTCAAACGAATCAGAAAAGCCTATTTGAGGCAATCGAAAATTTGGCATCCTGACCGAAACACATTGCCTGAGGCTGGAAAACAAATTTTAAAAATCAATGAAGCCTATGCCTATTTGAGGATTTTCTTTGATCAGAATGGTCAATTGAATGATCCAAGCGGTATTATCAGAAGTCTTTTAGAAGAAAAGGAATACAGTATAAAGACCAATCATCGAACTGAAATAAAAACACACCTGATTGCTTTCTATCGCGGTGGATTGGCCTACGAAAAGACCACTTCCACAAAGACCATAGAAAATATTGTTGTATACATCAATTTCTTTTTGAGTCTAATTAATCTTATCATTCTACCTCCACTACTTATCTGGAAAATGGGGTGGAATGGTTTATTACTTGCGCTAACACTAAATGTTCTTTTAATTCTTTTTACAATGAGCGCATTCAGAAATCTTCACAAGATCAGATGGTTCGCCAGTTTTCACAAGAGATGATTCACCATTCTTCTTCTTTGCCATCCTCTTTATTTACTTGATCTAGCAGTCTTTTCCAGTTATAGGTTGGATCATCAATATCGTTTAAAATTTCCTTGTAATCATCTTCATGGATTTCATATTGCTCGATTTCCTCCCCTGTATACTCTTCAATATTTGCTAATAATTCACGCTCACCAGTACTGCAAAAAGAGAGGGCCTGCCCACGCTTGTTTCCTCTTCCCGTTCTTCCGCACCGGTGCACATAGTTCTCAGGATCTTCCGGTAAATCATAATTAATGACATAATCCATTGTCGGAATATCTATTCCGCGTGCTGCAACATCCGTAGTAACCAATACCCTGTTCTCGCCTGAACGAAAACGATCTAAAATAGCAAAGCGTTCTTTCTGATCGATACCTCCATGCAAAGCTTCCGTTTTTACACCAACTCGTTCCATCGCTGCCACAGTGCGCTCTACACGAACCTTCGTCCTTGCAAAAACAATAAAATTCTTCTCCTCATATTCCTTCAAGATATTCTCAAGAAAAAAACGTTTATCATCCATCTCAATGAATGCTACAGCATGGTCTATATTTTTAGCAACCGGATTTTTAGGGGAAATTTGAATTCGAATGGCATTTCTAACGACACTGTAAGCCAAATTTTTAATCTTCTTACTGATGGTAGCCGTAAAGAACAATGTCTGTCTTCGCTGCGGTATATGCTTTAGAATATCTTGAATATCCTTGTTAAATCCTAAATCAAGCATCAAATCAGCTTCATCGAGAACCAAAAAATCCAATTTTGACAAATCCAAAAATCCTTGACTTATTAAATCAAACATTCTACCTGGAGTCGTCACCAACACATCGAGTCCATTGTTTATGGTACGGATTTGTTGTTCCTGCTCAACGCCACCAAACAATCCAAAAGTTTTAACGCTTGTTCGTTTCCCAATTTGCTGGAATACCAATGAAATTTGTTTCGCCAATTCACGTGTAGGAACCATAACTACGCAGCGAATTCCTTTGTAACCTTTGCGATTTTTACGTTCCAACAAATCAATTACAGGTATTGCAAAGGCTGCTGTCTTCCCAGTTCCTGTTTGCGCAACCGCCATCACATCCTCCCCGTCAAGAATATGCTTAATCGCTTTAAATTGAATATCTGTAGGCTTCGTAAATCCCATTTCATCCAATTGCTCCTTAATGAGTGAGGATATGTTGTAATCTTTAAACTTCATTTCAATGACGCTACTTTTATTCACAAAAAAGGGCGGATTAGCTCCACCCTTTCAATTGCTATGCAGACGAATCCGCAACTAATATTATGCCTCTTCAGAAGGAACTAAAACTCGTCCACAGTGCTCGCAAACGATTACTTTCTTCTTAGAAGTGATATCTAATTGACGTTGAGGCGGAATTTTATTAAAACAACCACCACACGCATCACGATCAACAACAACTACAGCCAAACCATTCTTCGCATTGTCTCTTAAACGATTGTATGCGAAAACCAAACGGTCATCTATTTTCTTTTTAGCAGCCTCAGATTTTTTCAATAAATCGTCTTCTTCTTTT
>CAISOQ010000084.1 GCA_903887095.1 uncultured Flavobacteriia bacterium | reverse complement strand
TTGTTGTGCAGTATCCGAAAAGATTTGAATTCCGAGCGCACCTCCGTTCTGTCATATTTGAAGGAAAGTTTAATGATTGAATCTGCGCAGGTTGCAACAATACCTGACAAACCATAATGAATATTCGCTTGTCGTGTCACAGGACTTCGATACCCTTTCCATTTGTTTGGTGATCTGAATTTATAGTTTGCAGGGTTGTTAGTGCCTGCAATGGAGAATGGGAAAACTTGTCCTCGTTCACCACATAAGTCGTCCCAGTTTGTTTGCAAAAAGGTGCGGAAAACATGCGTATACATATCTGCTTGAAGGTGTGAGCCTCCTAAATGGTAAAGATTCAATTTACGATCTTTCTCTGCTGTCATGGCATCAAATTCACGAAAGAAATGTTTCCAGTTGGGCGCTTCAGGCGTATAAAACCTAAAATTATTCAATGAAAGATCAATAAAAGGGTATTGCGCAGCAACTGCCGTATCAAGCCAAAAGATTTCGGGATGGTAGTACAGATTTAGAGAATCAGTTGTGTTTTTTTCTGTCTGAGTTTTGCTATCAAAAGACAGAAGTAAAAGAACAATGATAAACCCCACCCGCATCACTAAGTATTATGGTTGGGTGTAAGAAGTGCCTTTTTGCCATTTGGCATATTCCGAAGCAAATGCATCAAAGAACAACTGTGAAGCGATGCTTGCACCGCGGTTACTAAAGTGCACATAGTCTTTTCCAGCATATCCTTTTTCAACCCAGGAAGGCATGGAGTTTTGTCCTCCCATTGCGGCATATAGGTCCCAGTAGCCTGCTCCGTTTTCCACAACTGTTTTTTTCAATAAGGAGACACAATAGGGCAAAAGTGGGTAGGTAACAAAAACACCATTGTTTAATTTTGACATGTCGCTTGGACCAATAAATAAGATTGCTGCTGAAGGACAAAGTTTTTTTAAAGTATTGATTTGTCCTTTCATGTAACGCGCATATGCTCGAACAGAACTACTGTCACGGAAGGAAGGAACCGAATTTCCACCAAATTGTAATATAATTAATTCTGTATTGAGTTCCGCGTACATCTTTCCTAACAGGGCTTGATCCATTGAACCAAATATCGTACCGCTTGAACCGCGCATTCCGATATTACTAACTTGCACTCCGAAATCTCCCTCTAACGAAAATCCGGAAATTGTTGGACTCGCGATGGAAGAGAATACAAATTTTAGTTTGCCTGGTGTGGTTACAAATTTCAATTCGACCGTGTGCGCTTTGCCATCCGTATTTAAACTGTCTTCATGGATTAATTTGCCATTTTGAAAGACCTTCAGCCCACAAGGACGCAAACAGCTGTTGTAAAACATTTTGACATTGTTGAAGTCCCGGGCTCTTGAATAAGCTGATTTGTTCGGTGCGATTTCAATCCAGGCTTCCTCTTCAACTGTTCTAGATGCCATTCCAGCACTGTCAAGTTCTGGTGCAAATCGAGCAGCCGAACCCATTGCTCCGTAACGTTTATTTTTAAGTTTTTTGCCTCCAAAACAAGTGTAACGCATAAAATTATCAGAATACGATTGCTTGAAGGCAACTGTATTGTAAACGTTCACAGCAGGCACCAAACCTGGCCCATTTCCACCAAATTGATTCTGAATCATTTGTCGTATATACGCTGTCATTCGATCTCCTTCAATTTGAGAATCTCCATAATGCAGTACATGGATTTTTGCCTTTTCGTTGGCCACTTGCTGCAATTTCTCAAAAAAGCGGTGCAAATTTTCTCTACCAGCGTCACTTAAAAAAATCTCAGTTTCACTTTCTGTCGATAATTCTCCTCCAGATGGAGCGCCCATGTTTCCTGAAGAAGAATTGTAATGTGTCTGTTGATCGTTTTCTTCGATTGCAGTTGTATCAACTTCGGCAACAATCGATGTAATATCTTTTTTGACTTGTTTGACCGGTGTAAAGAAGTTTTCTTCACTCAAAAATCGTATTGGTACGCCATTAATTTCCCAACCTTCCTCTGGAATGTAATGTACCACGGGAGCCAATATGGCAAAGGTGCCTATTACAAAAAAGAGAACGTGAAATGGCTTTAGCTGTTTCAATACTTAACAAAAATGAACCGCAAATTTACGAGAACTGACTAGAATGCGCAAATATTCAACGAAATCGACAGAAAAGGAGTCATTGAGGGCGTTCAAAGAAGGTTCAAAGGGTTCAAGAGGTTCAAAGGGTTCAAGAGTTCAAAGGGTTCAAGAGTTCAAAGGGTTCAAGAGTTCAATGGGTTCAATGTGTTCAAGTCTTTTGTCTATTGTCTCCAAGTCTTTTGTCTTGAAAGTTCAAAAGTTCAAAGAGTTCAATGTGTTCAAAATGTTCGAGTCATTTAAGTGCTCTAATTATTGAAAAAATGTCAACTTTTCATTCGAATGAAATATTCCGCTGACAACCTGTCCGAATTTTTAGATTGGCAGTATCTTTGTCGTTATCGCGAAAAATGAATACTATGGCAGAGGAAAACGAACTGAATGAACAGGAAACTTCAAAACACGAAGAAGTGCAGGAAGAAGCTGTAGAAAATAACTCACAGCAAGAAGAAACAAGTAAAGAGTTGACACCAGAAGAAAAATACGCTGAATTGAATGATCGGTTCATTCGACTGTATGCCGAATTTGACAATTTCAGAAAGCGCACCAACAAAGAGCGAATTGATCTTATCAGCAATGCCAGCGCCGGAATATTGAAAGATTTGATCACTATTTTGGATGATTTTGAGCGCGCCATTTTAAATAACGAAAAAGTAGAAGACATTGAAGCTGTAAAAGAAGGTTTTCATTTGATTCACAATAAATTCAAAGGGATTTTAGACTCGAAAGGTTTGAAACAAATGGAATCGAAAGGTGTTGCTTTTGACAGTGAATTGCATGAAGCAATTGCAAATGTTCCTGCTCCGAGTGAAGAAGATAAAGGAAAAGTAATCGATGACGTAGAGAAAGGGTATTACTTGAACGATAAAGTCATTCGGTTTGCAAAGGTGGTAGTTGGTCAATAGTGCGATCTTCCAAATTCAAATAATAAGGGTGTTTATCCCGAATAAAAATATCAACTCCTTGATAAAGACATGAGTCAAAAAAGAGATTATTACGAAGTATTAGGTGTATCTAAAAATGCAGATGAAAGCGAGATCAAAAAAGCGTATCGCAAACTTGCGTTGAAGTATCACCCCGATAAAAATCCTGATGATGCGTCAGCTGAAGAAAAATTCAAAGAGGCAGCCGAAGCGTATGAGGTACTAAGTAACTCTGAGAAAAAAGCGCAGTATGATCGTTTTGGTCATGCCGGAATGGGTGGCCAAGGAGGATTTGGTGGCGGAATGAACATGGATGATATTTTCTCTCAGTTTGGAGATATATTCGGGAATGCATTTGGCGGAGGAGGATCTTTTGGAGGCAGCAGAGGTGGTTCAAGGGCAGCGAGAGGTACTAATTTACGCGTAAAGATCAAATTGACTTTGGAAGAAGTTGCTGACGGAGTAAAGAAAAAAATAAAGGTCAATAAATTAGTAAATGCGCCAGGAGTCACTTTCAAAAACTGTCAAACCTGTAACGGATCTGGTAGAATAACGCGTGTACAACAGACGTTTATTGGAGCGATGCAAACGCAGTCGACATGTCCAACATGTCAGGGTGCTGGAAAAATGATAGATACGAAGCCTGGTGATGCAGATGCTCAAGGATTGAAACGCCAAGAAGAGGTGATTGAAATTGAAATTCCAGCTGGAGTAGAAGAGGGGATGCAACTGAGCGTTACAGGAAAAGGGAATGCTGGTCCATTCAATGGTGTTCCTGGTGATTTGATTGTGTTGATTGAAGAAACTGAACATCCTGATCTCAAGCGCGACGGAGAGAATTTGCATTATGAAGCATTTGTAAATTTTGTGGATGCCGTTATTGGTGAATCTATTGAAATTCCAACTGTTTCTGGAAAGGTTAAAATTAAAGTTGATCCGGGAACACAAAGTGGTAAGGTACTTCGTTTGAAAGGGAAAGGTTTGCCGCACGTTCAGCGCTATGGAAATGGAGATTTGTTTGTACACATCAACGTTTGGACACCTCAAAAGATCTCGAAAGAAGAAAGAGAAATTCTAGAGAAATTGCGTGACAGTGAAAACTTTAAGCCGCATCCGGACAAGAATGATCGCAATTTCTTTAGCCGCATGAAGGATATGTTCAATTGATCTATCGATTGAATTGAACAATGAGTGATTCATTCCTGCATCCCGAAGGAGCCCAAAGAGAAAAACCATCTGGCTATTTCTTGACATTGGCAGTGGTACTTTTTTCCTATGTTTTGATTGGACAGCTTCCATTATTGATAGGATTGTCAATGCAAGAAGGAGGGTTGTCTGCTTATGATGGTGCGGACTTACATCAACTTACTTCAATATTAGGTAAAAACACAACATTGGTATATCTAATCCTTCCTTTTGTGTTTGCGTTTATTGCCTTATTACTATCTGTTCGATTTATACACAAACGATCTTTTCTGTCCGTCTTCACGATCAGAAAGCATTTTGATTGGAAACGATTTTTCACCACTTTTTTAATTTGGGGAATCATTTTAAGCGTTTTTCTATACTTAACAACCCAATTCACTGGTAAGGTTTTTTGGAATTTCAATTCAAAAAGCTTCATGCCATTATTGGCCATTTCTCTTCTTTTAATTCCATTGCAAACGACCTGTGAAGAACTTTTGTTTAGAGGTTATCTTATGCAATCTTCCGCAAAATTTTTACCCAAAGGATGGATGGTTGTGCTCTTTACGGGAATGTTATTCGGACTGGTGCATGGTGCAAATCCTGAAGTTGAGACACTCGGTTATTCCGTTTTGACCTACTACATCATGACAGGTGTTTTTTTAGGTTTGTTAACGGTATTCGATGATGGAATTGAGCTTTCGATGGGTTATCATGCCATTAACAACATATTCTCAGCACTTATTATTACCAATGACTGGCAAGCGTTTCAAACCGATGCACTTTTCAAGGATTACAACCCACCTTCATTTGGTTGGGAGAGCATTGTTACGATTGCCGTATTACAACCAGCAATCATTTTCTTATTTTCGAAACTGTACAATTGGAAGGACATACGTAAAAAACTTTTTTAGGCGTCAAAAAAACCTAAGGTGTCATGAGTCTTTCTTTGAACTCTTGAACGAATTGAACGCATTGAACCCTTTGAACTCTTGAACCCATTGAACACATTGAACCTTTTTAACCTTCCTTGAACTCCCTTTTTTCCTTCACCTCAGCGCTCCTTCTTTGAGCGAACAGGGAGAAATAACTACTTGTTTTACGGCTAATTTATTAAGTATCCATCGTGTTTTAACCGCAGCGATAGGTGCCATTTTTTTTCGAATGGGAATGATGCGGTCGTTTTTATCTCTCTCGGCTTGGGTTGAACGAATTATATTATCCAAGCAACTATCTAGTTCTTTGCGACTGAGTTCAACGGCATTCGTTTTTGATGGAAAATCAGTCTTGTGAATCAGTTCGTAGAATGTTTCAAAGGTTCCGGAAGCACCAATAATGATATCAATTTGCTTCTCATCGAAGTAACCATTTGCTTTTTCTTCTAGCCAGTTTTCAATGTTTTTTGCATCATCAACGGTCAGAGGATCACTTGTTTGAAATTCC
>CAISOQ010000083.1 GCA_903887095.1 uncultured Flavobacteriia bacterium | reverse complement strand
CCTGCAGTGCCTGCTGCACCATTCAATGAGCCGATTACTGCATTCGCATTCATAGGAGGAATCGTAGCGTTAAAGCTGGTTCTCTGACTTTGCAATACACCGTCTAAATATGATTTAAACCCATTTGCAGTGTTCTGTTGCCAGGTCATTGCTACATGGTGCCAGTTATTATCATACAACTCCGTCGGATTATTGGCAACTGGAATACCCGTAGTTCCTTGATCATTAGACAAAATATGTTGGGGCGCAGTGGTAGGACCCCAACCGGCAACTATATAACCTGCAGCCGATTGCTGTCGAACAGCCGATTGACAGTTCGTTCCTTTGAACCAGTATTCAATCGTTATTTGAGAACCGGAAAGGTTGGTAAGCCCATTCAAAGTCACATATTGGTTAGTTCCATTTAAAGTAAGCACTCCAGAAGTATTGCTTCCTTGACCGCCCGGCGCAAGACCGGATGCAATTAAATTTCCACTGCAACCTGAGTTACTTACCTGCGGATAAGACCACGGAAATATCGGAGAGCTTGAAGAAGCGTAGGTGGCGTTTTGAACTGTACCATTGCTTCCTGCAGTGGCAGTCAACACACCTGAAGTAGTATTATTACACTCGTAATAACCCACTAGATTGCCAAAATTAGGATGGCAACTACTCACCGTTTTAGTTGACCAATCCCTAATAACTTGCGCAGTAAGAGCTGTTTTCCAAATGCGTACTTCATCTATTTTACCAATAAAATATCGATTAAAATCATTATTACTCCTTCCTATTTCAAGGGGTAAAGTCGATGGGACATAAGCTGCAGGCGTGGTGCCTGTGCCAACGAGAACTCCATTTCTATATAGATAACAATTGGTTCCATTAATTACAGCCGACACATGCTGCCAAGTATTAAGCCTTAGTACATTATTTACTGTTACAAAATTAAAGCCACCGCTTTTTCCAAAACCAAAAGTCAATGCTCCGTTGTTACCGCATCTAAGAAAATAACCTGAGCTGGCCCCTTCTTTGTTAATGATTGATCCTTGCCATTCAGATAGTCTCCATGCGGTCGGATAAATCCAAGCCTCGATTGTAAGAGCTGCTGAGTTCAAATCAGCAGAATTCTCAAGCCGAGCGTAACCGGTGTTTAAAGCTGTTGCAGTTACTGATGGAGCACTAAAAGTTAGGTCGTTATTCTGAGCAATCAAATCAGGTTGCCAACATAAAGCCAGCACTAAGAGTCTCATGTAGAAACCAACCTTATATGACGAAACATTTGGAGCGAAAAAACGCATTATTAGGTTTATTTATTTGAGAAAAATTTAAATAGGGCATTTTAAATACACCAACAAAGCTTCGTGCTGGTTGAATTAATACTTTGCCATTCGAAAAACATAGGTGCCATTGGTCGTTGTAGCATGCATTAAATAGCTACCTGCAGTAAGATTGCTTAGGTTAACTTGAACTAGTCCGCCTTCCTGCGTCCAGCTCCAACGGTCAAAGTTCACCTCCTTACCGTTCACATCAAAAATTCGGATGGATTCAATTTCTGCGTCGTAATTGAGCGCAAGATTCACAGATGTGCTGAATGGATTCGGGAACACTTCCGCATCATTCGAAGCAAGTTCGTTTAGACTTGAGCAATCATTCACCACTACATTTACTGGTGATGAAGTTGCTGAACAACCTAATGCATCGGTATAAGAAACGGTGTATGCGCCTGAAGCGTCAACCGTGATAGATGGTCCAGTTTCTCCAGTACTCCAGGAGTTCCCGTTTGTCATACTAGAGGTTAGGATAACAGAACTACCCGCACAAAAGGTCGTTGGGCCTGAGGCGCTGATTTGAGGTGCAGCCGGTAATTGATTAACTGTTACCGCAATTGCATCTGAAGAAGCCGAACAGCCATTAGCATCTGTCACCGTCACTGAATAGGCACCTGCATCAAGGACTGTTATGAACGAGCTTGTTTCTCCTGTATTCCAGAGATATGACGCGGCAAGGTCAGATGTCAAATCTACCGAAGCTCCCTGACAAAAAGTGGTGGACCCAGAGGCTGTAATTTGCGGTGGTGCGGGCAGAGCAAATGCATCCCCATTCACTGTAATGGTTTGTGCAGTTGAAGCGCTGGTGCACAACACCTGTGCATTCGAATAGTTACCCGAAGCCAGTGCCGACAGTCGAATATATACGATTGTCGATGGCACCGAACCACCTGTTTGAGGAAGTGTTATGGAATTGGTATAACCAGTTGTCTGTTGCAACGAAATTTCAAATCCGTTCGGCGCAGTTAAAAGAAGATCCTCTGTAAGGAAATTGCCCTGAACCGTAAAGATCGTTTCGGAAGAGGCTGTTCCAGCGCAGGTATTCATTGGCGCAGGTGTACCTGAAAGCACCAAGACAGGGTTTAAGAAATCTGAGAATTCCCAGGCACCAATATCCCAAAAATTTCCGCGAATTGTTCCTGCAAAATCATCCGAAAATTGGGATAACACCTCACCAAGACTATCAGCTGCAGTTGCCCCAGTAACTGGACGAAGATAATGCATGTTTTCAGGATCCGTTGATTCAAAATAACTTGAAGGGTTAATAGAAGTTTCGGTGATAGAATTTGCATCCCTCGGTGCAACAATAGTTTGAAAAGTCGAGAGATTCGAAGCATTCGAACTGCCGCCGCTAAAGATGAAGTTTGTTGGTGCTATTCCTGTGAAAAACAGGTTTTTATTGGAGGCTGACCCGTATGTAGCAAGATTGTTATCTGACCTTCCATAAGCTACGGTTTTACCTGTACCATTCGCTGTGGAGGTATTGATCACCATATTATTGATTAGGCTGGTTGTAACTCCTGAAGTTTGAGCGTAAATACCATAAGTTGTGAAATTCGCCCCAATGCTTGTTGCATTCACATAAATCGTGTTGTTATAGAGGTTATTAGTTACACCATTTAGAGATACTCCGCAAATAGGTGGATTGTACAATGGCGAAGCATCTGTTGCAGACGGTGCTGTTAGATCACCAATTAAATTGTTGTATAAATTGAGTTGTGAATTAAAAGATAAAATACCATAGATAAAACCTGAATTATTGGTAGTTGATATTGTTGTAATTTTATTATTGTACAAATTCAAATTTCCGGAGCTTCCTAATCTCATACCACATGCATAGGATCCATTCCCAGTTGCTGTCAAACCATTAATCGTATTCGAATAAATATCTGCTCCACCAGGCCCATCATGGTAAATACCGAGTATAGTAACTTCGTTAGTTCCCGAAGCATTAAGGTTTTTAATTATATTTCTGTAAACCTTTCCATTTAGTGTACTCGTTTGACCCTCATAATAAATACCTGACAAACTTCCAGACCAAGAAGTTGCCATCGTAATATCCCTAATAGTATTATCATGGATGTTTGCATAATTCACCTTGTTTCCCAATGAAATGATGCTGTGACCATTAGCTCCATTAGGTATATTGATGTTAAATATCTGGTTGTTGTAGATGTTGGCAGCTGTCGCGGCAGTGCTTCCCGTTCCATTTATGTCGATGTATTTTGACCCCCAGCCGTTTGTAGTAATATTCGAAATGACGTTGTTGTAAATATTTTGGGTTGGCGAACCAGTACCGTTACTTCGGATAAAAGAAACAAATCCACTCGTTGCAAGTGAAATATTAGAGAAGTTATTTCCCGAAATATCAATTACAGCAGTGGATGGATGTGTTCCCATGTCGTAATAACCATAGAACCTAGGACTATTCCATGAACCTGTAGATGGAATTGTTACACCAGAGACCGTATTGTTCTGTGTGGTTTTAGTACCATTTGCGGGAATGGCATTATTGTTAAAAATAAGGGCAACCAAACCTCCATAGAGAACATCATAAGGATTTATTTGAGAAATAGGGATTATCATGCTAGCAAAGGTGTTATTGCTTATTGTTTGATTTAAAGGCCCTGAACCGGTTGTATAAATCCCAAAATAATTACCTGCACCCCCAGATGAGAACACTTCTGAACCAAATGAATTATTGTTAATAGTCACATTCGCCAGATTTGAGGCTGTTGCGGTGTTTAATAAATAGCAGTAATTATTATATGTAGCGCGGGGCATCAGCAGGCTGTCCAAATCATTATAACTCATTTGATGGTTGCCGCTACCAATACCACTATGCTGAATTCCTAAGAGATAGCCGTTTACTGCATCAAGAGAAAGATTTTTTATAGTATTGCCCAATCCACTTAATCCTAATGAAAGTACACCTGAAGTTTGGGTAGCATATATCCCAGATAAATTTGTTTGTGCATCATGTCCCGAGGTCATTATTGTGCTTGGTGTAGCAGGATTAGTTGCCTGCGAATTCAATGTGTATGTACCCACACCACCGGTTCCGGTGCCAAAAGATAGAATGGTTCTTCCTCCTGGAACTCCATTTGCGTATATTTTTTGACCTACGGCAATGGTTCCTGATGCTAAGGAAGAGACCGTTAATGTCGTTCCGGTAATGGATCCTGTAAATACTGCAGATTGCATATTCAACGCTATACTTCCGGGCACGTTTCCTCCAATCCTATTGGAAAGCACAGAGTGATTACCTGTACCACCGAATAAATGTATAGCATATATTCGGTAACCTAAACCACCGCCATATTGGGCTGTCCATCCTAAGGTGGTTGGATCAGCTGGAGCCGTACCAATCGCCCCTACTGCGTTATACTGAATCAGACAATTACTCGAAGAGGCAAGACAAATACCTAACACATTAGCATCTGTTGAACCTGCTGCATTTTTTGCAACATAAATACCACTTCCAGAAGAAGCGATACTGTTCATGTTTCCTATTGTATTTCCTAGAGAAGAACTGACACCACCAATGGACACCGCCCCGTTTCGAACCAAAATACCTGCAAAAGCTACTCCTCCATTAGTTTCGGTTAAATTCTCATTCACGGAAGTACTCGTAATGAATATGTTATTCACCGTATTCCCTTGAATAACCGAGGAAGCACTACTTGAAACTTGCACATCGATTGCATGAAAAGTGCCACTATAATTCGTGGACACACTGGAATTGTAGGTATTGGTCAATGTGAGCATTCCCGTTTCGGAGGCTGAAGAGTATCCAATTATGTTATTGGCAATAGTGTAATTTCCACCATTGGGTGTATTTATAAATATTGCTCGCATGGGCATGCGTGATGCAAATGTTTTCGCCGTTGTTTGGAAAAACCGATTCCCAGAGATGATCCAACCCGAGGTACCTTCGCTTGGAATATTGATGGCGTTCGCACCGCCTGCACCACTGTTGAACCAATTATAAATATGATTACCTGTAACTTGAATGTTATCATTAGAAACGGATACAGAAGTTCCTTTTGACGTAATGGCATTCGATGGTTCAGCACCAGGGGATGACGCACCAATAGCATTATTCATTAGCATATTTCCATCATTTCCACTTGAAATACCGTTAGAAAACAAGATTGTACCTGTTTGGGTAAATCGGGACGAACCAAGTACTACGCAATTCTTGATGGTATTATACGTCGCATCGTTACTAAAACGGACTGTAGAGGTAAAATCAGAGATATCAGTGCTGTAATTCGCAACAGTAAGAGAATTGAGTCCATCATTCAAGCCATCAACAACAACATTATCTGCACCGTTGAAATGAATCAATGCCCCTCCCGCAAGTGTTCCCGAGATCATTCTCTCACCTGCCGGTTTTATCATTATTGTATAAGCAGCCCCTGTTGTCCACTGATTGAGCGTAACTGAACCGGTTTCAGAGATAAGGTCAGTAGAGATAGTCACTACTAAATTATCACTCAAACCAGATGCGTTTATTGCTGAGAAAAGACCGCCTGGGTTCGTAAGACTCGTATATGTTTCTCCAGTTCCAACATTAACACTTCCAGTCAGTTGAGAGAAGCCATTGACAGAGTAAAACAATAGTGAAAACACACCAATTGACAAAAAGCGTGAAAAAAGATTAGTTGAAATTCTGTTCATATTTAATTAATTTGATTAAACATTATTAGGTATAAGGCAGTATCAATTCTGGATATAGAATTTTAAAAAACAAATGTATTTAAGACAGTATTTCGTTGTGAGCCCGAATTAGAGTATGGTTAGTTTGAGATAGTAATTTACGATTGGTCGCTGCTATTTATATTTAAATTAGCATCAGAATAAATTGTCACGCTTACCATGAAAAATAGTTGGAATCTCCTCAGATCTCGTCGCACAATTTTAATCCTAGCCACCATGCTTTGTGCTAACCAATTTATTTTTGGAAGAGAAGATATTGCAAACTCAAATAGATCGAATTGTCAAAACCTATATGAGGACCTCATTCGATACAATGAGCATAGAAAAACGATAAAACCAAACACTATATCGCTCAATCAATTCTTTGAAATCCTTTGGAAAAGTAAGGAAATGGATTGTCCCCAATCCGAGGCGTTTGCGTTAGAGTCTATAGGCAGTCATTATTTTGGTATTTCTCAACTTGACAAAGCACTAAATTTCCTCAACCTATCTCAAAGAAAATATGCAAAATTAGGGGCTTCTAGTGCTGTGGTAAGAATTAATAATAAAACGGGCATTATTTATACTCAAATGGGGCTTTACAGCAAGGCGCTGAATTGTTTCTTGACTGCAAAGAGCGAATTACAAGAAAAAGGATTGTCGAAGAGTCCACAGATGGCGGAACTCCTTACTAATCTAGCTACACTCTACGAAGTTAGGAATGACATGAATGAATCACTTGCCCTGCTTTACAAAGCGCTTTGGCTCTTTAAAAAAAATGGAAAGATTTTCTCATTATCTGATGTCTATAACAATTTAGGGATGCTTTACTTTAACAAGCTTAATGAGCCGAAAAAAGCATTGTATTTTTTTGAAATGGCCCATAAAATAAAGAAGAAATATTTTTTAGCAAACTTAGCAATTACAACCTACAATATTGGATACCTATCT
>CAISOQ010000082.1 GCA_903887095.1 uncultured Flavobacteriia bacterium | reverse complement strand
CCAATTCAGCTTTCTTCGTTTTCAAATCAGATTGACGGAATTCAAAGCGTTCTTTTGCCTCAGTAAGCAATTCTTTTTTGCTATCGATTTTAAATTTCGCTTCTTTACTTTTCTTCTCGTGCAATTTGATCTCCAATTCCTGGAACTCAATTTCTTTCGCTAAAGATTCGTATTCTCTGTTGTTACGAACGTTATTTTGTTGCTCTTTGTATTTTGAAATAGCTGTTTCAGAATCTTTTGTCGCATTCTTGCGATCAAGCACCTCGTTCTCAAGTTCTTTCGTTTCTTCTTGAATCTTATTGATGCGCGTTTCCAGTCCTTCCAACTCATCCTCTAAGTCCTGTACTTCGAGTGGTAATTCACCTCTGATTGTTCGGATTCTATCTATTTCAGAATCAATCTTTTGCAATTCAAACAGTGCATCTAGTTTTTCAGCTACCGTCACCTCTTTCTTCGTTGCAGTTCCTGCCATGAGTTAAAAATAATTTATTGGATTTGTATTTACCCCCGTTAAATGAACCGCAAATGTAGTAAATTTTTCCTTCAAAATAGCAGCAAGTAAATTTGAAGTAAATTGTTCACTCTCGTAATGACCAATATCGGCAATTAAAATGCGATCTTCAGCATCAAAAAACTCATGATATTTAAAATCTGCAGTAATAAAGATGTCTGCTTTCTCCGCTATAGATTTTCTTAATAAAAAACTTCCTGATCCTCCGCACAAAGCAACAGTTTTGATGGGTTTATTAAGCAGTTTTGTATGCCTTACTATACCGCAATGAAAGGTCGATTTTATTTTTTTCAAAAGTTCTGATTCATCCATTGGCAGTTCCAACTCACCTATCATTCCACTCCCTTCATTTTTATTCACATTTTTCAAAGGAATTACATCATGTGCAACTTCTTCATACGGATGCGAATCATTCATCGCTTTGATTACGTTTCTTAAACGGTGGGAAGAAACTAAAAACTCCGCCTTCAACTCCTTGGCTTTACTCAGTTCGTCAAGTTCACCACTAAACGGATTCGCGCCTTCTATTGGCTTAAACGTTCCAGTGCCTTCAGAAACAAACTGACACTCTTGATAGTTTCCAATAGCTCCGGCACCCGCAGCAAAAACAGCCTTACTCAATTGTTCATGATGTGTCTCAGGAACAAAGACTATTAATTTGTAAAGCACATCTGATTTTGGTTCCAAAATACGCAGATTCTTCAATCCTAACCTTGCAGCAATTTCTTTATTTACTCCAAATTGGAAATTGTCAAGATTGGTATGAATAGCATAAAGTGCAATATCATTTTTAATACAAGCCAGCACCGTTCTCTCTATGTAGTTAGATCCTGTTAATGACTTTAGCCCCTTAAAAATAATCGGATGATGAGCAATAATGAGGTTACAACCTTTCTCAATTGCCTCTTGAACTACTTCCTCGGTGCAATCTAACGTAACCAATACGTTTTTCAACTCCGCTTTAAAATTCCCAATCAGCAATCCACAATTATCATAGTTTTCTTGGCTTGACAATGGAATCATTTCTTCAAGGAAAGAAGTCAATTCACTTATTTTCATTTCTCATTAATTTTATTTGCTGTTATTCTCAACTGAGGAACATTTAATTTTGAGTTTTAAATCAAAGATTTCTCACTAAACCAAAGCTAATTCCATAGCATCTTGCCTTGTGAATGTAAGCATCTTGTTTCTGCATTGACGAATTGAACTGCCATTTCAACTCTGGTGAAACTAATAATAGCCAACCGTTTTGAAAATCGATCATTGCACCAACATTACCAATCCCACTCAAGACAAAACTATTGTATCCACTCTTCGTTGTAAATTTCTCACTTCCTGTTGTATTGGAATTTGTTGACCAATATCTATCTTGCCGATACCCCGTAAACATTTGAGGAACTAGTCCAACTCCAGCATAAAAACGAATCAATTTACCTACAACAAAATTGACCCTTACAGGCATCCCAAAATAACTGTAATTCGTTTGATACGAATAGGTTGAATCAGAAGCCGGATCTACATAAGAATAACTCTCGCCATTTCGCATGTATGCTAAACCGCCATCCCAGAAAAAATGTTCACTAATTGGACTCTGTATGCCAATGCTATATGACCATTTATTGAGATGTATTTCATCTTTTCTAGTGCCGAGTGAATCGCCAAAAAGACTCCCGTTTGGTGTTAAATAACGATTCGTTCTGGACCAATTCGACAATACAAACACCCTAGTTGATTCAATTACATTTCTTGACTTTGGTTCTTTGATTTTAGAATCTTTGGTTTCCTTTTTTTGTGTGTTTTCATCGCCTCCAATTTCGATATGAGCACCACTATTGAATGCAAGGAGAAAAAGAATTAAATTGAAAAATAAAAATTTCATTTTTTCGT
>CAISOQ010000081.1 GCA_903887095.1 uncultured Flavobacteriia bacterium | reverse complement strand
TCGCTTTTTGAAGTTGTTGAAATAAGCTGGTAGAATCTTTATTATGAAGGTTTTTTCCAGAATAGACAACCATGATTCAACCGTTTTTACATCAATTCCACATTCGTTACTCAATGCAGTCATGTTCACTGTTTGCCCAATTCTTCCGGCACATAAACGAAGGAATTTGAGAAAAAGTAATGCGTTATCTATATTTTTTAACTGTCTTACATCTCTTTCGACATAAGTGCGCAAATAGGATTGGTACCATATATCGGGGTTTCTCTTTTTTTGATGAATTTCTGGATAAAAACCTTTCAATATCAATTCATTGAGTGAGTATTCCTTTTCGGGGTTCTGTAATTCCCGATAGCTTAATGGATATAAATCCAACACACCAATTCTACCAGCTAAGGTTTGGCTTACATTTTCCTGGAGCAATAGATTATTGCTTCCTGTGAGAATAAATAGACCGTCTTCGGTTGTATTGTCAAGAATTTCTTGTAGATAGTTCAACAATTCGGGCGCACGTTGAACTTCATCCAAAATGGCTCCATTTGGGAAGCGCTTCAGAAATGCTTTTGGATCGTTCATGGCTAAATTTCTTTCGTCGGGGTTTTCCAACGAAACATATTTCTTAGTAGGAAACACCATTTTTGCAAGTGTAGTTTTTCCTGATTGCCTTGGTCCGACAAGCATCACTGACCGAAATTGCATGCCATAATAGCGAAGTAAATCCTGAATATCTCGTACGATCATGTGTTTCTAATATGGCACAAATATAGTAATTGATTGGATGATTTGTACTATTTTTTTATTGTGCCACTAGAGGAATCTGCTTATGATGGTACTCCGATACTTGTGCATTTATGCAGTCAAGCGAAGAATATAAAGTGTTTTCTTTAGAGCTGAATGCGCGGGTCTAATCACTTCACCCACATCAATTTATCCTTCTCCACTTTCATGCGCAGAAAACCAAACGTAACAGTGACATTTTCACCATCCATCGCTTCAACGGTGCCGCTTTGTTTTGTGGAAATCAATTTGACTGTTGATCCTATTGTAATTTTAGTTCGCTCGTAAGGGTCTTTTTCCGGCTTGTTGGCTTTTGGTTTTTTCGAAGGTTTTTGATTGACTTGGGTTTTTAATTTTTCAATCCTCTTTGCTTCTTCGATTTTTGTTTTTTCAACGGTAAGGTATTTTTTAACCTCTTCCAATAAGGAAGAATTCACATCTTTTTTGCGCGATTTCACAACGAACTGATCTATATAGGACAGCATTTTTTTTCCAGCAATGACATATTTATTGTTGCGTTCTGTCGTCTCATGCTGCGTTTTTAACTTTTCTTCCAAGCGGCGTTTTTTGTCAAGGAAATCTTCTCGGGCTGCATTCGCGAGGGTTTGAGCTTCAATGTGCTCTCCGTTTAATTTTTCTAAATATGTTTTTTCTCTTTGCAATTCGCTCAGCAAACGATCCATCTTCACTTTACGATCATCAAGGCGCAACTTCGCTTCTTCAATTAATGAGATAGGAATACCATTTATTTGTGCGACTTCAAATGTAAATGAGCTTCCTGGTTGACCCATGGAAAATTTGTAAAGTGGCGCCAGGGTTTCTGTATTGAAAAGCATACAGCCATTCACAGCATTTTGCAACTGATCCGCTTTCAGCTTGATATTCGCGTAATGTGTTGTAATCACCCCAAAACTTTTGCGGTTGTACAATTCCTCAAAAAACACTTCTGCCAAAGCCCCACCAAGATCTGGATCCGAACCTGTTCCAAATTCATCCAATAAAAGAAGCGTCCGCTTGTTGGAAACTTGCAAAAAATAATTCATTCGCTGCAAACGATAGGAATAAGTGCTCAATTCATTTTCAATGGATTGATTGTCACCAATGTCTGTCAAAACTTGCTGGAAAAAGCACATCTTGCTGTTTGAATTCACAGGTACAAGTAAACCCGATTGCAGCATCAATTGCAAGAGTCCAATTGTTTTCAGTGTAATACTTTTTCCCCCTGCATTCGGACCTGAGATCACCAACATTCTGGAACTTTTGTCCATCAGAACATATTGTGAAAGCGTCTTTTTACCAATTGATTTGTTGTTTTTCCAGAGAATTGGATGCATCGCATCAATTAATTCGATGCGTGTTTCGTTTTCTATTCCCGGTAAAACACAATTTAGTTCAAGTGCCAATTTTGTCTTTGCATTGATGAAATCAATCTGTGTCAGAATAGATTGGTATTCTTGGATTAAGGGCAGAAAAACGGCGATTTCCCTTGTTAATGCTTGTAAAATGCGATAAATCTCTTTTCGTTCATCATCAAGCAACAATTCAAGTTCATTGTTGAGTTCAATATTTATTTGGGGCTCAATAAAAGTTAAACTTCCGGTTTTGGATGAACCTACGACAGATCCACTGATTTTTCGTTTGTGTGTTGACAAGACAGTCAATACGCGTCTTTCGTTGACAAATGCTTCGCGGGTGTCGCCCAACACATGCTCCTTCATCAACTTGCGAATTTCCTTGTCGAAGTTGCGGTTGATCTGGTTTCTGACTGATTTTATTTTCTGTCGAATATCGAAGAGTAATTTTGAGGCATCGTCTTTCACATTTCCAGCGCGGTCAAACACCTTGTCAATGGCTTCGTTGATTTCTTTGGTGAAGTAGGCCTTTGTGAATAAGGAATGAAGCAACGGGTACTCTTTTTCTCGCTTATCGAAAAAGTAAATGAGGCTGTTCACCAAATCCGCTGCAGTTGCAATGCGTATATAACCCTCCAATTGAAGGACGCTATTTTTGACAGGAAGTAATTTTAGTTCAACTGTTAATTCTTCAAAATCAATTGCTGGAAATGATTCACCCGTAATTCGGATGGCTCGCAGCTCTTCAACTTTTTCCAAATCATTGCTGATCGAAGGGAAATGACTTGATGGAACGAGCGATGTTGCCTTCTTGAGAGCAGTTGGTCCAACACAATAATTGGATAGCCATTCTCTGATTACAAAGAATTCAAGATCATTGAGCGTTTGTTCGTCGAAAAAAGTCACGTACAAATTTAGGTAAAAGGGTGGAGGGTTTGGTCTATCCTTCGTAACTTTGATAAAACACTGAGAATCTATGAAAATTATTTCTTTTAACGTCAACGGCATCCGTGCCATCATGCAAAAGTCTTTTGTTGAGGATATGAAAAAAGTGGATGCTGACATCATCTGTCTTCAAGAAACAAAGGCAACTGTTGAGCAAGTAAAAGAAGTAGCGAAAGCAGTGGATGGTTATCACGTTTTTGCCAATGAGGCGGAACGAAAAGGGTACAGTGGCACTGCAATTTTAACGAAGCATGTTCCAATTTCAGTGACCTATTACATTGGAAAACAAGAACATGATAACGAGGGGAGGATTACGTGCGCGGAATTCGAAGCGTATTTCCTCATCACAGTTTATGTGCCAAACTCCGGCAGTGAATTGGCTCGTTTGGGTTACCGTCAGACATGGGACAAGGAGTTTTTGGACTATTTGAAGAACTTGGAAAAAACCAAGCCAGTGATCGTTTGTGGTGATTTTAATGTGGCTCATAAAGCAATAGATTTGGCTCGTCCGAAGGAAAATTTCAATAAAGCAGCTGGCTTCATGCAAGAGGAAATCGATGGAATGGATGCATTTAGCTCAAATGGATTGGTAGATACCTTCCGAGCAAAGAATGGTGATGAAATCAAATATTCTTGGTGGAGTTACCGCGCTGGAGCGAGGGGAAAGAACATCGGCTGGAGAATTGATTATTTTCTTGTATCAGAAAGTCTGCTTCCCAAAGTAAAAGATGCTTTTATTTTGAATGAGGTAATGGGTTCTGATCATTGTCCGGTGGGGATAACGTTACAATAAAATCTTCTTGGAGGTATGAGGACGTTGTGTGTAATTCTGTCGGTTTTTTATGCATTTTTGGTTGCCTCCCAAACCATCCCTTCTGATCGAACTGTAGATTGGACATTGGCTGGAATTCGTGATACGACAACGGCGAATTTTACCATTGTCGACGTCATGGAAAACGGTTTTACAAATGACGGAAGCGCAGCCAATGACAATGCGTTGAGCGCTCTTTTAACTGCTCATCCTGAACCAATTGTTGTTTATTTCCCTGCAGGAACATACCTTTTTAATGCGCCCATTTTTCTTCGAAGTAATATGATAGTGAGGGGAGCGGGCGCGCCATCCACCATTCTAAGAATTGATCATGGTGGTTCAGGTCATGGGATTGTTGTACAGGGCTCGATTGAAATGAATGATACAAGCAGCATATTTCCCGCTCAGAAAAATAATACTACGTTAAGAGTAAACAATGCATCCCTATTTGCGGCTGATGATTGGATCCGAATTATCCAACAAGACAGTGACCTGGTATTCTCCAGTTGGGGACAGAACACTGTTGGACAGATAATCCGTGTGCTATCTGTTCAAGGCGATTCATTGTCTTTGGACTCTCCATTACGGCTAGATTATCCTTCAAGCCGACAGCCGTTTATTCGTAAAATAAATCCGATTAGTAATGTCGGAATAGAATGTTTGACAATTGAGCGTGTGGATAATACTGCTCCTGAACAAACAAGTAATATACATTTTGAGAATGCAGTAAACTGTTGGGTAAATGGCATTGAATCAGTGAATACAACGTTCGCCCACATTGATGCAACTGCTTGTTCCAATCTTTCGATCACAAATAGCTATTTCCATGATTCGTTCGACTACGGAGGAGGAGGCAGGGGGTATGGTGTAATGCTACACTTTACAAGCAACGAATGCCGGGTGTATAACAACATTTTCAGGCATTTACGTCATTCAATGATTCTACAAGCTGGAGCCAATGGAAATGTCTTTGCCTACAACCATTCCATAGAGCCTTATTGGACTGGGAGCGGATTATTCCCTTCTGACGCCGCAGGTGACATGGTGTTGCACGGAAATTATCCATATGCCAATTTGTTCGAGCAAAACGATGGTCAAAATATGGTGATAGACAATTCGCATGGTGCCAATGGTCCATTTAATACCTTCTTCAGAAACAGAGGAAGTTTATTTGGATTGTTTTTCAGCGATGCGACTTCACCAAATCAAAATTTGGTTGGTAACGAGATAACCAATAACAGTTTTCCATACAGTTCATTCAATTACAACATTCAAGGTGCGGGAAATTTTATTTTTGGTAATAATAACAAAGGGACTATTCTTCCGACGGGAACAGATAATTTGCCTGATTCCAGTTACTGTTTTGAAAGTCACCCATCGGAAATTCCGTCCTCGTTTTGGAGTTCAATTGGCATAGCAAATGCACTTGGTTCTGGCTCTATTCCTGCGACTTATAATTTTAATCAGGGAGATTATTTCTCCACTGCTTGTGGAGCAACTACTTCATTAGGAATTCAGACAGGGAACCTCACAGATCTGAGTATATATCCGAATCCGGTGGACAAAATGCTCAATATTCCTTTTTTGGAAGGGGAAAGTTTGCATATGAC
>CAISOQ010000080.1 GCA_903887095.1 uncultured Flavobacteriia bacterium | reverse complement strand
TTGCCAATTAAAATTGGTCGAAACTCCTTGAACCCCTGAAATTAATGGAGAAGGGTTCAACGTTGCACAGGGTGAGATAGCGCAACCAGTTGTACTGGATAATCCTGCACCAAACATTGGACCAGAAGCCGAAAGAATATTGTGTTGCGGCGAACCATCTTGAAGTAGTTCCAAATCAGAAGAACCCAAGTTGAAATTGACAAGGGACCCTGCATTTACTGTTGTTGTGTAGCTCGTTCCACCTGAAAATGGTGGGGTGATTACAGGGGCATTATTGGTTGAATTACAAGCCATAACTACCAATTGCATTTCTCGTTCTACTTCAGAGATTAAAATACCATGACGATAACTTTTTACATTGATTTTCACAACGTAATTACCTGCTAAAAAAGAGGTGAAGGACAATTCTCCAGTTATATTGTTTACTTGAGCTGCTATACTTCCCGGGCTCAGTGATGGACCTGGAGTTGGGGAATTGTATGAAAATCCGATATCAAAAGGAACAGGGATGGGATTGGTTGGTGGTGAATAAATGCCACTTGGAAAATTATTAAATGGAACACCAAAATCAACGGCTATTGAATCGAGATCAGGATCTACAGGATTCATATTGTATACATATGGTTCGCCAGCGCAACTTACAAAATAGGGTTCTTGCAAAAAAACAGGGGACGAATCATTACAGCCACTTGAACTAAATGGATTGGCAAACATTTTTGCAGCGAGCGTAATTCCATAACTGGATGGATTGACAATATTTGTTATTGCTCCGCTTCGCGAAAAATTTTCATAGGTAAATATCCATCCCTGAGCAGGAGGAGTTCCACTTAAACCAATTGGGGCGCTTCGATAAACCACTTTTTCTATTGCTCCAATACCATTTCCACCGGATGTCCCAGAGCCACAAACGAGTGGAGAAGGAGATCCAGCGACAGGATTGCATGATGGAGAAATATCAGTTCGTGATGCAAATGGAAGTGTAATCGAAGTGACCGTAGGATGGTTCCAAACTCGAATTGTCTCAGAAACCGAATTCACATCTGCTCCATTGCAATCACGGTAAAAAACCAAAGTAAAAACATAATTTCCACCTTGACAAGTCCATGTGATTTCTCCACCCATGACATGGGAAGCTCTAGAATGCATAAAGCATCCCAAAAGTGTCAAAATCAACAGGTAATTTTTAAGCATTCAATTCAATAACGATGGACAATTGTGTATAGTATAGACGCAAAACTTTTTAAAAGGATTGCTAACCTGCAGAAACAATCGTAAAGTCTTCCCAGTTCAAATATTTTTTCGCCAATTCTTGAATCCTTTTTGGTGTTATTAAATTTAGGGACTCAATAGCCTGATTGTAGAAGTCAAGTTCTAATCCATAAGGTTCAACACTCAAATAAAGATCTGCCATTGAATAAGGTCCATCAGCACTTTTTAAAAGTTGTCCCAGTAAATAATTGCGCACTAGTTCAATTTCTTCGTTTTCAATCAGTTCTTCTTGCAATCGCGTTAGTTCCTTTTGAATTTCAACAATTGTGGCCTCCCTAACATCTTTCCCAACTTCTGTTGCAATGAGAAAATAGCCAGTTTCATGGAGTTCGGCTAACATAGAACCGATTCCATAAGTGTATCCTTTGTCTTCGCGGATATTGGACATAAGACGACTTCCAAAATAATCGCCTAAAATGGTATTTAGGAAGATGAAATCATGGTAATCCTCATGTGTTTTATTGAATAAAATTCTTCCAATTCTCAGAGCGGATTGAACAGCACCTGATTTGTCAACATGAAATTCTCCTTGCAAATTTTGAAGATCTTTTTCATATGTACCATTTTTCGTAACGGTCCATTTTTTAACTAATTCAATGGTTGAATGAATCTCGACATCAGGTAAGTCACCAATAATTACCACTTTTTGCAATCCTTGGAGGTAATGTTCGACATGAAACTTTTTTAAATTTTCAATTTCAATTAAATCGAAATCCTTTTCATCCGTTATTCGACCGTACAATGAATCGTTAAAAAGTCTACTTTGGAATTCTCTTTGCGCCAGAAAACTCACTTTTTCCATGTTGACTTTGAACTTTTGTTTGCGGTCATTGATGATTTCCTCTACTTCATGTGTTTGAAAAGCAAGATGCTCTATAGCATCGACTAGGATTTTTAAAATAGGAAGAAGATTTTCTTTCAATGCATAAACCGATAGAACTGCATTTTCAGAGGAAATACCAGATTCAAAAAAACCACCTAGTGCGTCAATTTCACCATTAATTTCTACCGAGGTTTTAGTATCAGTTCCAGACAATAATAATCCGTTTACAAAAGATGCAATTCCTTTTTCTCCGCGTGCGGTACCGGCATCAAAATAGAGATCCAAGCGACTGGTATCATTTGGAACCTCTTTCATATGAAATAGTTTTGTTGTTCCAGCAATATCAAAGACAAGTGGTTTAACAAAATCGATTTTATCAATTTGTTGCAGACTTGGTGTTGTTGTTCTATTCAGCATGCTTGACAGATTTTACTTTGAGTAAAGAACAGTTTTCTTTTTTGAATAAATGGATAGCTGTTTCTTGAAGGTGTTCAGGTTGAATTGATTGATAAATTTCATGTTCAATATTGACACCATTTGCATCACCTAAAAGTTCAAATAAACACAGGTTCATTGCTCTGTTTAGAAGACCTTGCTCTTGAAATTCACGTGCAGTGCGGATTTTAATCATCAATCGGTGCAATTCCATCTCCTCGATTGCTGTGTTTTTTAATTTTTCCAATTCAGACCAAAGCGCTTTGTCCAAATCTTCGAAGGCTACACCTTCATTTAATTTTCCTGAGATCATTAAAAGTCCGTTGTCCAAAGAACCAGTGATATAGGCATTGATCTCGGAAACCAATTTACTTTCCTTTTTCAAAGAGATATATAACCGTGATGATTTGTCACGACCCAAAGCATCGGATAACACATCTGTAAAGTAATAACCTTCATCTCTTCGTTCAGGCATTTTAAACGCATAATAGAAAGCATCTGCTGGTACATTCCGCTCAATTGTTTCTTCTCGGTATTCATTTTGAGATGGTTCAGCCGGCAAGACTCTTGCAGGTTTTATTCCTCCGGGAATATCTCCAAACCATTTTTCCGTCAACGAGCGAATAGTATCTAATTCGAAATTTCCTGCAATACAAAGAATGGCATTTGAAGGCACATAATGTTTTTTGAAAAAACCGCGCACATCCTCCATTGTGGCATCTTCAATGTGTTTGATTTCTTTTCCAATTGTTGCCCATTTATAGGGGTGAACTTTGTATGCCAACGGTCGAAGTTTCAGCCAAACGTCTCCATAAGGTTGGTTGAGATAGCGTTGCTTAAACTCCTCAATAACTACATTGCGCTGAACTTCAAGGCTTTTTGGAGTAAATGCTAATGAAAGCATGCGATCACTTTCTAACCAGAGTGCAGTTTCAATATTTTTTGCAGGCAAAACATCGTAGTAATTCGTAATGTCATTTGACGTAAAAGCATTGCTTTCTCCGCCAGCCATTTGCAAGGGGGCATCGAAATCTGGAATATTTACTGATCCTCCGAACATTAAATGTTCAAAAAGGTGAGCAAAACCAGTTTTTTCTTCGGATTCATCGCGAGCGCCGACATCGTAAAGCGTATTGACCACTGCCAATGGCGTAGTAACGTCCTTGTGGAATAAAACGGTAAGACCGTTTTTTAATTTAAATCGATCGAATTTGATCATTAGAATGAAAATTTTTCTGTTTGTTGTTCTTTAATTGCAAGTCGATACTCATTAAGTATTTCGGCGACTATTTCAGCCGCGGGCTTGATTTCTTTTATAATTCCGGAGATTTGTCCGACTTCCAATTCACCCTCCGTTAAGTCACCTTCAAACATCCCTTTTTTAGCACGACCCCGGCCTAAAAGTTGTTCAAGTTCTTCAACGTTCGCACCACTTTCGTATGCTTTTTCAACTTTTTGATAAAATTCATTTTTTATCAATCGCACGGGTGTCAATTCTTTGAGTGTTAACTGTGTCCCACCTTCAGGTGTATGAATAACTGTTTGCTTGAAATTATCATGTGCACTTGATTCTGGTGTTGCTATAAAACGACTTCCAATTTGAACCGCATCAGCACCAAGATTCATCGCCGCTAGCATACCTCTGCCCGTACCAATGCCACCAGCTGCAATCAATGGTATTTTTAGCTCAGCTGCAACAAGTGGAATTAAACACATGGTTGTGGTCTCATCACGACCGTTGTGTCCTCCAGCCTCAAAGCCTTCGGCGACTACAGCGTCAACGCCCGCTTCTTGTGCTTTCAATGCAAACTTCAAACTAGAAACAACGTGAACGACTGTTATTCCATGTGATTTTAAATGAGTAGTCCAAGTTTTTGGATTACCAGCAGAAGTAAAAACAATTGGAACTTTGTGCTTTATGATTGTTTCAATGTGTTTATCTATATCGGGATAGAGCATCGGAAGGTTGACACCAAAAGGTTTATTTGTTGCCGCTTTACATTTTAAAATTTGTTCATCGAGAACTTCGGGATACATAGAGCCAGAACCAATAATACCGAGCCCACCAGCATTTGATACTGCGGATGCAAGTCGCCAACCTGAACACCAGATCATTCCTGCCTGTATAATTGGAAATTCTATTTTGAATAATGATGTTATGCGGTTTTTATTCTCCATTTTATTGTTCGATTACTGTCAATTTCAAGCTTTACGAAAGTAGCGAATTTTCAAGGAAGAAGCTGATTCCAAACTAAAACTTTGTCCACTATTTTTAACCAAAAACATGGGTAAATTTTAAAGATTACACTTTAAAATACCTATTTTAGTTGTCTAACTTGTTAGTATGATCCGATCATATGTATTGATTGTCAGTATTTTTTTTCAGCTAGTTTGCATTTCACAAGAAATACTGCATCCTCATGACAAGCATTTTAATTTTCTCGAGAACAAGGGCCAGTGGCCTGAGGCGGTTTTGTTTAAAGCACCATTTAGCGGCGGAAACTTGTGGATTCAGCAGAATAAATTTGTCTTTCATTTGCAAGATTTTTCAGCTTTACGAGAAATACACAATGACCCAGCAGCAACCAAAGAGGTGGCACCAATTTTAAAACAAACGGTTGTCCATCTGAACTTTGAAGGATCGAATAAGGTATCAGTCATAGAGAAAATTGAACCGTCAAACTATTACTTCAATTATTTTATCGGCAACAATTCGACTCATTGGGCTTCAGATGTTCATGGATATCAAGAGGCAATCCTTCGCGAATTGTACGATGGTATCGACCTGAAATTAATTGAAGATAAATTGCATTTAAAATATGAGTTTCATGTTCAGCCAAATGCTGATCCAACGCGTCTTGTTTTAAATTTTGAAGGTCAAAACAATCTAAAAATAAAGGATAATAATCTAGTTGTTGAGACTGATTTGGGTCAGATCATTGAACAAAAACCGTATTCCTACCAAATAATCAATGGAAAAATAATTGAGGTTGAATGCGCATTTCAAATCAAAGACAAAAAGGTGACATTTAAACTTGGAAGTTATGATAAGTCTTATGGGCTTGTCATCGATCCTGTTCTTGTTTTTGCAACTTATGCAGGCTCTGTTACTGATAATTTTGGAATGACGGCGACATACGGATATGATGGAACAGCTTTTTCTGGTGGAATTGTTTATGGAAATGCCTACCCAATGCCAGATAATGGAGCGTACGACGTAACCTCAAATTTCACAGTGCCAGTCAATCCAACCTATGGAATTACTGATGTTTTTGTTTCGAAGTTCTCTTCAGATGGAACGAATATGCTTTGGTCAACCTACTTAGGTGGGGGAGATGCCGATCAAGGAACCGAAACAGCACATAGTTTGATATGCGACCGGCAAAACAATTTATACATCTATGGAGCTACGTCAAGCACTGATTTTCCGATTGTTAATGGCTATCAAACAAGTCATGCGGGCGGTGTAGCGAATTCAAATTTTTACTACAACGGCGTCTATTTTACAAATCAAGGTACGGATATTTATGTTGCCAAAATAAGTGCTAATGGACATGATTTATTGGCATCCACCTATATGGGTGGAGCATCCAATGATGGAGTGAATACTAAAATCACTTCAGGTATTTACAACTCAGTTGCAGCTTATGATTCATTAACATTAAACTATGGTGACCAATTTAGAGGTGAAATCATGTTGGATTCGATTGGGAATTGCCTGGTTGCCTCCTGCACCCGTTCAACGGATTTCCCTGTTTTAAATGCATTTCAGCCAACAAACGCAGGAATGCAAGACGGAGTTGTTTTTAAGTTGACATCTGATTTATCAAGTTTACTATGGTCAAGCTATTATGGAGGTACTAATAATGATGCTTGTTATTCTGTTAAGATAGATTCCAGTGCAAATATTCTTTTTGTTGGTGGCACAGGTTCCTCAAACCTTTCGGGCACATCAGGTGCATGGAAACCGAATTACAATGGTGGTAAAACAGACGGTTTTGTAGTAAAATTAAATCCAACACCATTACCCCAACAGAAACGCCAACAAATACGGTAACGCCTACAAACACAATTACACCAACAGAAACTCCAACAAACACAATCACACCAACTAACACAATCACTCCAACAGAAACACCTACCAACACAATCACTCCAACAGAAACACCAACTCAAACTATAACACCTACTAACACAATCACTCCTACAAATACAATCACGCCAACCAACACAGTTACACCTACTAATACAATCACACCAACTCAAACTATAACACCTACTAACACAATCACACCAACTCAAACCATAACACCTACTAACACCATAACACCAACAATAACAGTTACACCTTCCGCAGCACCTATGGTGTCCGTTGAATACCTTGTAGTTGCTGGTGGTGGTGCTGGAGGTGGCATAAATACAGGAAGTTCAAAATTAGGCACTGGAGGAGGTGGCGCAGGAGGTTATTTAGAAAACAGTAAAAATGTAAATAAAAATACAAATTATTTAGTTACTATTGGCGGTGGTGCTACTGGAAGTAATAGTTTTAATAGCACAACAAAAGGCAGTAATTCGGTATTTGATAATATTACTGCATTAGGTGGTGGTACTGGATCAGGAACACCTCAAATTGGTGGTTCTGGTGGAGCAGGAAGCGGTATAGATTCTACAGGTATAATTGGTGCAAATGGGACAACTCCACAGGGAAATAAAGGAGGAAATTCATTAACTGGAAGTGGTGGTAATGAAGCAACTGCTGGAGGTGGTGGCGGTGGTGCTGGAGGTGTTGGCGCAAATGGTGGCGGTGTAAATGGAAATGGCGGTATAGGTGGCATTGGTATATTGTCACTTATAACAGGAGGCGCAGGATTAAGGTATGCAGGAGGTGGTGGTGGTGGAGGTAGTGGTACAGGCTCACCAGCAAATGGAAGTGATGGAGGTGGTAATGCAGTTAAAAGACCAACAACTACGGGTGGTTCTGGAACACCAAATAGAGGCGGTGGAGGTGGTGGAGTCCAAAACGATGCCTCTACATCAGCTTATAATGGAACAGGTGGTTCTGGTGGTTCGGGTGTTGTTGTAATAAAAATACCAAACACTTATGTTGCACAATTCTCATCAGGTTGTACAGTCAATGGAGAAACATCAAGTGTACCATTTATACCAGCAAATTTATCAGGTTCAGCAGTGAATTTTAACACATATAATGTAACATCTACAACCACAACAGGTGAGACTGTTACATTCTTGGATGCCGCAAACTATGTATTTGTTGATTACCTTGTAGTTGCTGGTGGTGGTGGTGGTGGTAATTTTATATCAGGTGGTGGCGGTGCTGGTGGTTATAGAAATTCAGTAACTGGCGAATTAACAGGTGGAGGTGGTAGTGCTGAAAGTAAATTAACATTTAATAAAGGAACTACATATACAATAGTTGTTGGTGGAGGTGGTAGAGGTGGTGTTCGTTTAGCTGGAGTACAAACTCAAACTGCTTTAAGTGGAGAAGATAGTAGTATTTCTGGAACTGGTTTATCAACTTTAACTGCCAAAGGCGGTGGTAGAGGTGGAGATGGTAATGGTAATGATGACCAAACTGGAGGTTCAGGTGGCGGCGGTTCAGGAAGAGGTGGAACTGGAAG
>CAISOQ010000079.1 GCA_903887095.1 uncultured Flavobacteriia bacterium | reverse complement strand
CGCTTCTCGTAAAAGTAGAATCTGTAACGATTGACAGTCAGAATAACCAAGACTACTTTCTTTCTCTTGTTACAGATAGTGATGGAGGAATTTCTGAATGGTTAAAAGTGCGTTACAGTCTAGTGAGATGATCCTAGGAATCTGTATTTGATGTCAAGATCTACTTTTGCTCCTGAATTTGAGGGAAAGATTAAGTAGCATTCTTCGGCATACCAATCTTGGGCATATTCAAAATCGATGTTCCCCTTTTTAATTGATACACTTTGCAATTGCCTATCATTTTTAGGGCCAAAAACAAGTTGAATGTTTTGGTTTGAGTGACCATTGATTTCCATTTCAAAGCCATATACTGATTGCTGCAGGTCTAATTTTTTTAAATGGTAAACTTTTGATTTTTCAAGATTTGTTACCTTTTCTGACCTGAATTTTAGATTGTAATAAATTTCTTTTAAACTAAAATTCCATAATACCCAAGCAGACGTTAGCGTTAAAATGATGAAAATGATTGTTTTATATCGATGATAGATGACCATTTAGGACATTTTAATTGAATTTTCAAAAAAAAACAATTGATTTCTTTTTGATTTGAAAACAAAATTAAGAAATTTGTACCATCATTTCCACAAGCGGTGGATCTAAGATTTATAAAGAAGAGGTGAGAGACAGGCTCCATGATCCTCTGGCAACCAACTTTAAGTCCGCACATGGCGGATTGGAAAACCGGTGCCAATTCCTGATTTCGACGATGTTGTCGGAAGAATATAAATGCATTAAAATGGAAAAAAGTTATTTTTCGGTCAAACCGCCCATTCAATTATCAAGACGTAATTTAAATGTCAAAGTAAATTTGACTTTGCTGTTTTATTTGATGTGCTCTTCTTGCTGCATCTGCTGATTCAATTGCTTCTAATTCGATAAATCAGTACACTGAGAAACATAGTTTTTTAGCCATTTTAAGAAACAAAATCACACAAAAAGTAAAATGTCCAATTCCCAAACATATACACATCAAGAATCCTTCACTTTGGAAAGTGGCGAAGTTCTTCATCAAATAGAAATTGCCTTCCACACATACGGAAAATATGATCCAAAAAAGAACAATGTTATTTGGGTGTGCCATGCGCTCACAGCAAACAGCGACGTGTTCGACTGGTGGAATGGTGTTTTTGGGGAGGATGACCTTTTCAATCCTAAAGATCATTTTATTGTTTGTGCCAATATTATAGGCTCGCACTATGGTTCATCTGGGCCACTCAACTATCCAACTACCGAACAACCAAGTTTGGATAAATTTCCTTTGGTGACTCCAAGAGATTTTGCGAGAGCGCATGAAATTCTGCGCGAATATTTAGGTATTCAGCGTATTCACTTATTGATAGGGGCCTCTCTGGGAGGACAACAAGCTCTTGAATGGTCAATTGAGCAGCCATCAATTATTGACAACCTTGTTTTAATTGCGACAAATGCTCGTCATTCTGCTTTTGGAATTGCATTTAATGAATCTCAACGATTGGCTATCAAGTCAGATCAATCTTTCGGAAATGGTAATAAAGATGGTGGCAGAAATGGATTAGTAACAGCACGTAGTATTGCCATGTTAAGTTATCGTTCTTACGAAGGATATGCTCAAACACAAACGGATATTGAACTAAATAAAATCGATGATTTTAGAGCTCAGTCTTATCAGAAATACCAAGGAGAGAAATTGGCCAATCGATTCAATGCTTATTCGTATGTGACACTTTCAAAAGCAATGGATGCGCACAATGTAGGAAGAAATAGGCCTACCCTAGAAATTGCATTGCAGCAAATTACAGCCAGGACATTAGTGATTGGAATAGAAACAGATATTTTGTTTCCGATTTCTGAGCAAGAATTCCTTGCAAATAAGATTTCCAAAGCACAGTTTGGAAAAATTGATTCCGTTTTTGGTCATGATGGATTCTTAGTGGAAAATAAACAATTAACAGATTTAATCAGCGATTTTTTGTTCAATGACTTCAAAAATAATCGCCGCACAACATTTAAAAATAATATTAAACTTTCATCGAAATGAGAAATAAATTAAACATCGGACTTTTTGGTTTTGGGGTCGTAGGTAGTGGATTGTATGATGTATTGAACAGAAGTAAATTGCTTGATGCAAGTATTTCGGCCATTGTTGTGAAGGACCCAAATAAAAAGCGTACGGTGCCTTCTTCTTTGATTCATTTTGATAAGGATGTTATTTTAAATGATTCAAACATCAATGTTGTCGTGGAGTTGATCAATGACAGTGAAGCTGCTTATGAAATCGTGAAAAGGGCGCTAACTTCAGGAAAACATGTGGTAACAGCGAACAAAAAATTAATCGCTGAGCATTTTGAAGAGTTAATCACTTTATCGCGTGCGAACAATGTTTCTTTGTTGTATGAAGCAGCTGTCGGTGGATCCATTCCAATTATTCGAAATTTGGAAGAGTACTATAACAATGATACACTTTCATCGGTTCAAGGAATTGTCAATGGCACCACGAATTATATTCTGACGCAAAGCAACCAAGGAGTTTCTTATGAAGTAGCTTTGAAAAAGGCCCAAGAACTTGGTTTTGCTGAAGCAGAACCTACCTTAGATGTTGATGGATTTGATTCGAAATACAAACTTGTACTCTTGATAAAACATGCTTTTGGTGTATTGTCTCAACCAGATGAGGTTTACAATTACGGCATTCGTCATTTGAAACCACAAGATGTTAATTACGCTCTTGAGAAAGGCTATCGTATTAAATTATTTTCAAGAGCTGAAAAATTGGAAGATGGAATTGCCGGTTTTGTGGCTCCTCATTTTGTTGGACCGGAGCATTCAGCTTATCGTGTGAATGATGAATTTAATGCAGTGATTGTTGAAGCGTTATTCTCGGATAAACAATTGTTTATCGGAAAAGGAGCAGGAAGTTATCCTACTGCAAGTGCTGTCCTTTCAGATATTTCTGCACTGCAATTTGATTACCGTTATGAATACCGCAAATCAGATGCTGAACAATCAGGAAAATTGATATCAGACTACTATTTGAAAGTGTATGTTGGTTCAGGAAATGAAGAGAACGTAAAGAATTTCCCTTTCACTGAAGTTGATGAAGCATTTAAAAGCAAAGGATACAATTACCAAACTGGATATGTAAAGTTCAGTGATTTACAGAAAATTAATTTGAACAAATCGGCTGATTTATCACTTATTGTTTTGCCAGAACCACTCTTCTCTGAAAAGTCTGAACAAGGGGCTTTGTTGAAAAACAAACTTAACTTTGTAGAAATTAACTAACTTAAAAATGAAAGAACCTCTAGCTTGGTACATTGCTGGTCCACTTATCGGATTAATTGTACCCGCACTTTTGATTTTAAGGGAAAAACAGTTCGGTATCTCCTCGAGTTACCGGTATATTTTAAGTTTTATTCCCACAAAAATCAGTTATTTCAACTACCATCGAGAGCAAGATCAGTGGCAGTTGCATTTTGCAATTGGTTTGGTTTTATCAGCATTGGCAGCAACACAATTGTTTGGCTTTTCTGATGCAATCACAATTGACAAGTTATCACCTAATAAGTATGAAATCGTTGCACAATCCATTTATGACGTTAAAAATGCGCTGCAATTTTTTATTGGTGGAATATTAGTTGGATTTGGTGCCCGCTATGCAAATGGTTGCACTGCAGGACATTGTATCATGGGAGTATCTCAATTTGCGCTGAGTTCTATCCTCGCTACAATCGCTTTTTTTGTCGGTGGACTAATTGGTTCTTTATTGATCGTTCCAGCAATTTATTAAGAATATGAAATTTATAATCACGCTTATCCTCGGTTTTTGCTTCGGAAGTATCTTAATCTATTCGCAAGCATACTCTTGGTACCGAATTCAGGAAATGTTTCATTTTGAATCTTTTCACATGTTTGGGCTATTGTTTTCTGCTATTGGCACATCAGCATTGGCACTTTTTATTCTTAAAAAATTTGGAATTAAATCAGTATCAGGAAAAGAGATTGAAGTAAAACCAAAACCAGCACAACTTAAAGCAAATATTGCTGGCGGACTCATATTTGGTATTGGCTGGTCAATATCTGGAGCGTGCTCTGCGCCAGTCTATGTTTTAGTCGGAATGCATTGGCAAATAGGATTGTTTTTGTTGGCTGGAGCTTTGTTGGGAACAATTGTTTACGGTGTTGTTGAATCAAAAATACCTCACTAATGGAATTACTTTTAGAAAGAATTGAGCCGCTTTTTGGCATGGAATTAACCAATGAGTCGGGACAAAAATGTCGAATGGATGCAAGTCCCGCTTTAGGTGGTAAAGATTCCGGTTTTAGACCAATGGAATTGTTGGCAGGATCGCTCGCAGGATGTATTTCAGTAGATGTGATTAACATTTTGAAAAAGCAACGCATCGATTTAAAACACTATGCTATTCGCATTCATGCAAAAAGATTAGAGGCTACACCTTCGCCATTTGAGTCAATTCATTTGATTTTTGAATTTGACGACCAGGTTGATCCTGTGAAAGTAGAACGAGCTATTGATTTAGCGAAGAATAAATATTGTTCCGTTTCAGCAAGTTTGAGTGACCAAATAAAAATTACCTACGAAGTAAAAATCGTATAAACTACTAGAGATGAAGAAAGAAACCCTCGCTATTAGAACGCAAAATAAACGAACTGACCACCAAGAGCACTCTGTTCCCTTGTACATGACTTCTAGTTATGTTTTTGAGGATGCGGAAGACATGCGTGCGCAGTTCGCAGAGGAAAAGCAGGGAGAAATTTATTCGCGTTATGCGAATCCGAATGTGCAGGAATTTATTGATAAAATGGCTCTTCTTGAAGGTGCAGAATCCGGCTGGGCAACAGCGTCTGGAATGGCTGCAGTTTTTACATTCTTTGGAGCGCTTTTAAGTTCAGGGGATCACATAGTTTCCGCAAGATCGGTATTTGGTTCAACACATCGTTTGTTCACTGAAATTCTACCAAAATGGGGCATTACAACGACCTATGTTGATTTTGATGATTACCAGGGATTCGAAAATGCTATTCGACCAGAAACAAAAATTTTGTACCTCGAAACGCCAAGTAATCCAGGTTTAGACATCATTGATTTGGAGAAAGTTGCTGCAATCTGTAAAAAGAAGAATGTCATTTTTGCAGTAGACAATTGTTTTGCAACGCCATTTATTCAACGTCCCATTGAATTTGGGGCTGATGTAGCGATCCATTCAGCAACAAAATACATTGACGGGCAGGGTAGAACGCTTGGTGGAGTTATTTTATCATCCAATGCAATCACAGAAAAAATCAAAGCATTTGCACGTCACACTGGTCCGGCGCTGAGTCCATTTAATGCGTGGATATTATCAAAATCACTTGAAACACTTTCTGTGAGGATTGAGCGACATTCAGCAAGTGCCTATGAAATAGCAAAACGATTGGAACAACATCCCAATGTCCTTTCCGTAAAGTATCCATTCTTGGAAAGTCATCCGCAATTTGAAATTGCCAAAAAACAAATGGATTTAGGTGGAGGAATTGTTTCATTTGAATTGAAAGGAGGGTTGGAAGCAGGACGAAAATTTTTAGATCAGTTGGAAATGTTTTCCTTGACAGCCAATTTAGGTGATACCAGAAGCATTGCTACCCATCCCGCATCAACTACCCATTCTAAATTAACACCTGAACAGCGCAAAGAGGTTGGGATTTCCGATGGATTGGTGCGACTTTCTGCAGGACTTGAGCATGGTGATGATATTTGGAATGATATTGTCAATGCACTGAAATAGTTATTTTTGGACTGATGTTTGCCATAGGCTCAAAAAACTTCATGTCATGAAAAAAATCTACTTACTTCCGTTAGCGCTACTTTTTACATCAATTTTGACGTATGCTCAAAATGTTGATGACAACAAAGTGAGCTTCGCCTATATTCAGCTGCCACTTAAAAAACTGGATTCGTCAATAAAGACATACAAAACTCTTGTGAATCATTTATACAAAGAGGCAAACAAAGACAGTCTTAAAATGCTCGAAATTCGTCAGAAAGATGAATTGCTGAAATACCAGAGTGAGTATAGAATCTGGCAAGATAAAAAAGCTGTTCTGGATAAAGATTATTTCACAAAAATGGCAGCGTATGAAAAGGCCATAAATGCAGGAACGGCAGCCACTCAACCTTTAGTTCCGGTTTATCCTGCTTCACCAATTTACAATCCAACGATCAATGTGCAATTGCATACTGAGATCGCGGATGTTGATTTTCAAAAGTCAGTTAGTTTGCAAGGATTTGAGCAGGCTGAAGGTGGTTTGATTGTTCTAATTGACTTGTATCCAATGCGTTCAAATAAAATTATTGAACGTAAATCTGGTTCAGGTGCAGGTACAAAATACGATTATACTTACCAATATATTTTACCGGTAGGAATTACAGTAACAACCCCTGATGGTACTGTTTTGCTCAAGCAAATACTGATGGATGAATTACAAAATGAACATTTGAAATCTTTTTCAAGTCAATACGACTATTTAGTTTGGAAAATTGATAACGAACAAGGTTTATTCAAAAACATTGAGCAAAAGGCCAGAGCAAATGCATTTAGCAATGTGAATCAACTCTTGAATGATCAATTCGGTTTTGTAAAAATGACGCGAGAAACGGAGATTTATACAGTGAAAAAATACAAGCAATACGAATACAGCGATGTCACTGCGGCCTATACAGCGACAGCACAGGCGTTGGCGCTTGTGTCAAAAGATAAGAACCGTGCTACGGCTATTCCAAAACTTGATCAGGCAATTGCAAAGTGGAAAGGAATCTTAGAAGAAAGTAATTTGTACGATGAAAAGGCACGTGTAAATGATAAAATCACAGCGATGATTCATTGTAATTTAGCTGAATTGTATGCGTGGAAGGGAGATTACAACAATGCCGAACTTGAATTGAATCTAGCCTTGAATTCTGGCGTTTTTAAGTTTAAAAATCACTCAGAGAGAATGAAAGATTTTTACACTGCCCAAAGAACGCGCTGGGAAATTCATTACTGATTTTATTCATTGATTTAACACTGTGAAAATTGAAAAGGTGTTTAGTAAAGTTTTTTTATGGGTATTGATACCATGTGTGTTATCCTTTAACATTAGTTTTTCTCAAAAAGATATTGCAACTCAAAACCATGCGTGGGGCATGTATTTTGGGAATCATAGATTATCTGAACGCTGGGGAATTCATACGGAATACCAATGGCGGAGAGCGGATGTATTTAATGATTGGCAACAATCATTACTTCGATTGGGGATTGATTATTACGCTAAAAATGGCGCTCAGTTAACAGCCGGTTATGGTTGGATAAAGTCCTACCAATATGGTGAACAACCAATTTCTCATGCAACGAATGAGCATAGAATCTGGGAACAGCTTATTCTAAAAAGTAAAGCAGGTCGGTTTGATTTTCAGCACCGCTATAGATTAGAAAATCGGTTTATTGAAAATTGGGTAAAAGATTCGGATGGCGTTTATGCTATGGATGGATTTGTATTTAGACAGCGCGTGCGTTATCGCTTTTTAGTTACAGTTCCATTAAGTAGAAAGGAATTGGCTGATAATACGCTCTTCTTTTCAGCATACGACGAGCCATTTCTTGGGTTTGGAAAGGGAATTGGTAAGAATATATTGGATCAAAATCGTTTGTATTTTGCTTTGGGTTGGAGGTTTAATCCGAATTGCAATCTTCAGTTGGGTTATCTAAATCAATATGTGGTAAAGAAAGATGGGATCCAGGTTGAACGGAATCATACACTACAGATCGGGTTCACTTACAATCTTGATCTTAGAAAGAAAGATTAGTTCGATTTGATCATTAATAAATAAAAAGAGCCGGTATTCCGGCTCTTTTGCTGTAAAATTCTTTTACGGATCAATTGATCACATAGGTGTTTCCATTGATCGTGATCGTGAAGGTAGCATCACATGCTCCATCACCATAATCTATAACCCTCTCAGGTTTTCCGCTGGGTGTAATTGAAAGTACTCCGCTTTTAATATAACCACAGCCAACTTTTACTTTAAGTGCTTCCGTTGTGTGTGCCTCATAACTGTCCCCATTTGAAACTGTTGCATTAGAAGTTAAAGTGATCGCATATTCGTCATCTAAGAATATACTTGGTGTAGTGTATCCATTGGTAAACGTTCGAACGCGTGATGATGTATAATTAATTACTTCTCCTGTGGACATAGTTACAATACCATCTACATCAACATTATAGTAGATTTGCCCACTTGAATTGGTCCCCATGTTTGTTACAGTTTTAGTTCCCTCAACCTTGTTGTCATTTACATAGTAATCAACAGGCGTATGGGTTATAACTGTTCCCTGTGCAAAGTAAGAACCGGTGAAAGTGGAGACTAATTTTCCCCTGCGGCTTTTGCCATCATTGCATGTGCAATTTGATGTGCCCCAATCAATTGTAATGGTTTTGTTCGTACCGGTAGTATCCAGGGTAATTAGGACATTACAATCTGCTTTGCTCTCCTGGATTGGCTTACCATCTACACTATTATTTGTAATCACTTCTCCAACTTTATAAAAAACCATACTTCCGGTAATGGCTTGGTCTGTCATGTTAGAGAATTCAGAAAAATAGTTCTCGACCATAGCATTCAATTTTGGAGCAGAACTGTTATCGTATTTCCTTTTACCACATGCTACAATCAATAAAATCAGTGCCGAGGAAAGAGTTATAAAATATTTCATTTTGTGAATCGTTTAGAAAACGAATTTAATGAAATGAATGCAATATTTGAAAATATTATTTGTTACAAATGAAGCTTCATTATTGCGCTTTCAATCTGGCTGTTTTTAAATAGTTTCCGACAAACGATTTTCCAGTCAGACCAAAATCTGCTACAGCGAGGAAAACTAGATCTTCGTTACCCGTATTAATTGATTGGTGATTACACCATCGAGGTATAAATGCAAAATCACCAGCGGTGACCTGATTTTCAAAATTGTCAACCAAAACTTTTCCTTGTCCTTTCAAGAAAATGAAAACTGTTTCATGCGCATGCTTGTGCATTTCATTGTCTTTACCAGGTTTTACAGTTACAATTCTTGGATCAAGAACTTCAAGATTAAATGGTAATAGAGAAACCGTAAAATCAATACCTAATTCATCCACCTTGTTTTCATATAAACCACTCAGCTTTTTGTCTTGAAGTGATGAAACTAATTCAGAAGCATTTTCAGCGGAAGTCAGACTTTTTTGCAAGCTTATTTTTTCAATTAGTTCACCAATTCGAAGTGTCTGCAATTCATTAAAATAACGTCCTATGATTTCATCCAAATTCTTTGACCAAGTTTCTTCACTTGTCGGTTGATCCATCCAATGAATAAAGTTCAATAATTCATTTTTTTTGACTTCATCTTGTTTTCCATAAAGCAACAAGGCGGCAGCCGTTGAACTGTAAAGTGCGACTTCGAAAAGGGTATCATTCAGCAAAGTTGACTCAATTGCACTCAATTCTTTTTTCAAAAAGTCAATTTCCTCATCAGAAAGTCGTTTGCCTTTGATCGTTTTTTTGAATAATTCACTCATGAATTTAAAAGTGCTGATTGTTTGTCTATTATTTTTGCTCTTTCATACATGTCATCCCAAAAGGCGGCCCTTAAATTTAAAGCTTTGAGCATTCCTTTTCTTAATTCTGACTCTGCTTCAATACTTTCCGATGCCATTTGTTCGGCAATATTTAAAAGAATAAGTCCATGTTCGTCATCAACTTCTGTGTGAAGGGGAAAAAAAACATAATCCTCTAATGTTAAATCTGTATGTTTCTCGATGGCTTGAATGAGATCTTTGTAGATGAATTTTACGATGGATTCGGTACCGAGTCCAATTGCACCAACAGCATTAATGGCTGAACCACTTTGAATCAATGAAAGGAATGATTCTCTCCAGATTTCTACTTGTATTTCAGGTTCATTATTGGATGTAACGCCCATTGCTTTCTGAAATCGTTTGAAAAGTAGTGGGTGAGGTATTCCTTGGACCCATTCATCTTTTATGCCTAAATCTCTGATAGCACCCATTTCTTCTTCATGCAAATGTCCGCTTTCTTCAGAAAGATTTTCCAAAAGGTGATTTCTGAATTCAGGGTTTTCCAGTTTGGAAATCACACATGTTAAATACCTTGGGAACCAATCGCTGTAAAAGCCATATTGGTTGGCGAAATCTTTTATTACGGCATCCATGTTTTCAAAACTACCATTGACAAGTGCTTTGAGATATGGGTGATTGACAGCGCGGTGAGCTATCGCTTCCTTCAGAAGAGTTTGCATTGCTAAAGTTTATAATCAACAAAAATCGTTTTCAAAATTACTTGAAACGATACAAATTCCAAACAATTTATTGATTGAAATTGTTTTCGTAAGCAGCTAATTGATTGGTTTTTATTTCACTCCACTCGGTTCTAAGAATACTTAAAACAACACTATCACGCCTAGAGCCATCTGGTTTTACTCCATTGCTTCTCAGCTTTCCTTCTTCCGTTGCTCCAATTGACTTTAAGGCGGCTATACTTTTTTTGTTTTCGGCATCCGTTCGAAATTCAATGCGTTCATAACCAATAGTTTCAAAAGTGAATTGAAGGAGTAAATATTTCACAGCCTTGTTAAGCCCAGTCCCTTGAAATGCTTTCCCATACCACGTATAGCCAATTGATAAACATTTGTCTTTTTCTTGAATACTATAAAATCTTGTTGTGCCTGCAAAAGTCCCAGATAATTTATCATAAACAATAAACGGATATTCTAACTCTGATTGCCTATTTTGGATGGCGGTATCAATATAGTTTCTCAGCTCTTCAGCATTGGTTGCTTGCATCAATGAAAAAGTCCAAAGTTCAGGTTCATTGGTGGAAAACTTCAATAATTCGTGAAAATCAGATTCTTCGAGAGGGCGCAATAAAACGCGATCATTTTCTAAAATCAGGTTTTCTTTAAAATTGATCATGAACAGACATTATTTAGTATGAATTTATGAAAAACATGTTTATTCCAAGACTGTCTTTCTAATATGTGAATAATTCTAGCAAAATTCAATCGCACAAAATCATTACTTTCGCACAAAAAAAATCAATGACAGAAGAAATAAAAGCAGTAAGTTACTGTGTAGGAATGAGTGTTGCAGGTAGCTTGATGCAGCAAGATTTGGAAGGAATTTCACCAGATGTATTGGCTCAGGCGATAACTGATGTGTTTGCCGGAAAAACAACTGAATATTCCCCTGAAATGGCAAATACAATTATCGAAGAGTATTTGAAAAAAGCAGGAGAAGCTAAATTTTCGTTGAACAAAGAAGCTGGGGAACATTTTTTGTCGGAAAATAAAAACAAAGAAGGAGTTCATACGACAACTTCAGGATTACAATACGAGATTATAGAAGAAGGTCAAGGAGCGAAGCCAGCTGCTACGGACACCGTGTCAGTTCATTATCATGGTACCTTAATCGATGGAACTATCTTTGATAGCTCTGTTCACAGAGGTCAGCCTGCTACTTTTGGTGTTCATCAAGTGATTCCTGGTTGGACTGAAGCGCTTCAATTGATGTCAACCGGAGCGAAATACAGATTGTATATTCCTCAAGAATTGGCTTATGGAGCGCATCCGCATCCTGGTGGTCCAATCAAACCTTATAGTGCATTGATTTTTGACGTTGAACTTTTAGAAATTAACTGATGAAAAAAATATTGTTTATTTCGATTGCTGCAATCGGTTTGTTTTCTTGTGGAGGAAACAAGGAGAAGGATGAGGTGAAAGTGGAACTTAAGTCTCATAAAGACAGTCTATCGTATGTTTTGGGAGCGATGAATGCTCGCACAATTGTTGGTACTCCTGACCCCAATATTGATCGTTTGGATCTTGAAGATGTGGCAGTCGGATTTAGTATGAACCTGAACAATAACAAACCTGTTGATTGCGAAGCAACGCTCACGAAATTGTTTGGACCAAACTTTCAGGATTTTGACTCCACCTATGCAAAAGAAGGCGCTGAATGTCTAGGTAAATTGACAGGATATGCTTTTTATCAAGATTTAATCAAAATGGATGGTTTGAATCAAGTTGACTTGAAGATAGCAACGGTTGGTTTCCGTCATGGTTTGTTGAAAAAAGACACTATTCTTGCTGATGCACAAAAACAATCGCTAGTTCAAAATTTCTTGAAAGAAATGAACGAAAAGAACGGGCTGAAAATGTTTGCGAAGGCTAAGAAAATAATAGGAGCTCAGTTATTTGAAAACGGTATTGTTATGGAAACGGTACTTGCAGGTACTGGTGGTAGTCCATCAGCTACTGATGATGTGAAAGTAGAATACATTCTGACTTCGGCAATTGGCGATACAATCCAGAGTTCATATGCTATGAAAAAGCAAAGCGGTTCAAAAGATGCCGTTGCTTTGAAACTGAATGGTGGTGTAATACCTGGTTGGACCTACATTGTTCCTAAAATGAAAAAAGGTGGTAAATACCGCGTTTATATACCTTGGGATTTAGCTTACGGCGACCAAATGGGTAGAGAATCTCTTTGTTTCTTAATTGAACTTGTTGATTATGCAAAAGAAGGATCTTTTGTCAAACCACAACCCCCTCAAATGGGAGTTCCACAAGGAAATTAATTATTGAAAGGAGCTGAAAAGCTCCTTTTTTATTCGTCAATAGTTTCAACCGGAGGGTCAATAGGTGTTTCCTTTTCTTTATGGGTAAGCGGAAAGAAAAAACTTATGCGGTAGATCATCGGTAGCCTTCTTACAATTGCTCCTGTATTTGGATCTTTAATCGATATAATATAGGCATTTCGGTAGGGGCTGTTCAGACTGTTGATGAGATCATAGTAAAGTCCAACATTGACACGGACAAGCTGATTGAATTCTTTGGAGAATCCGCCGCAAATAAAAACTGATGGAACGTATTTTTTGAAAACTGCATCTGGATTCACATAAATGTTCTTATTCTGCATCACTTCAGCTTCCACACCACCAAACAAAACATTTCCATAACGACCATGAGCAAAAAGTCCCGCTCCCCAATTGGTGAAATTATAACCAACGGTATTGAAGGTGGTGGATGCCCATCCTCTGTTAAAACGAATTGAAGGTCCGAAAATGAAATTTTCAGATGTTTTGAATCCGAATTTTGTTCCCATGCCGAAAGCTCCGCCAAGCGTTGAGCCACTTAAAAAACCATCGACGCCTAATTCTGTTCCTTCGATTAATTGTGCCTTTACTGATACTGCTTGATAAGTGAAAAGACAGCAAACAAGGATGATAAAGTTCATTTTCATGGTATAAAGATAAATTGAATTTAAGTTTTAAAAACTTTTTAACCAACGTTTCAAGATTAAGTAGACCCATTATCTTTGGGCAAAAATTCAAAGAATGCAATTGCTAGACGGAAGAATTACCGCTGAGGAAATCAGAAAAGAATTGGCTGAGGCTGTGCAGGAACGGAAACGTAATGGAAAGAAAATCCCTCATTTAGCTGCAATTTTAGTAGGAAATGATGGTGGTTCACTTACATATGTAGGTGCGAAAGTGAAGGCTTGCGATCAAATTGGTTTTGAAAGTACCCTGATCCGATACGATGATTCTGTTCCAGAAGATATTTTATTAGCTAAGGTTCGTGCATTGAATGAGGATAAAAGTATTGACGGATTCATCGTTCAATTGCCTTTGCCAGCGCATATCGATGAGATGAAAATTACGCAAGCCATTGATCCTAAAAAAGATGTGGATGGTTTTCATCCCGTGAACCTCGGAAATATGGTATTGAATCTTCCTGGTTTTTTGCCTGCAACGCCAGCAGGTATTCTTGAGCTTTTAAAACGCAATCATATTGAGACGGAAGGGAAAAACTGCGTCATTATCGGTCGAAGTAACATTGTAGGAACTCCTCTTAGTATTATGCTTGGTCGCAACACAAATCCAGGAAATTGTACGGTGACACTTGCGCATAGCAGAACACAAAACTTGCAAGAGATTTGTCAGACCGCTGACATCTTGATTGCAGCTATCGGTCAGCCTGATTTTGTGACAGCGGATATGGTGAAAGAGGGAGCCGTGATTATTGATGTTGGTACAACAAGAGTTGATGATTCGTCGCGTGCAAGGGGCTGGCGGTTGAAAGGTGATGTTGATTTTGACAATGTGGCACCAAAATGTTCGTATATTACTCCTGTTCCGGGAGGTGTGGGACCAATGACAATTGCTTCATTGATGATCAATACGTTGAAGGCAATGGAATTAAAAGGTAAATAGTTAAACCATAAATAAACAGTAAAATGAAAATGAAATCACTCTTAGGATTAGCGGCAGTCGCAATGCTTGTTTTTGGCTCTTGCGCATCGTCAAATGAAGTAAATGGTGGAGGAATCTTCCAAAAAAGAAAGTATACCAAAGGTTTTTATTGGAACAAAGGTACTTCAGCGAATGAATCAGCAAGCGTATTGAACAGCGAGAAATTGAAGACAGATGAGGTCAATTCATTCAATACTTTTGATACTGAGAAGTCTTCAGAAAATGAAGTAAATTCAAGTGCTTTGAATTCAGCTCAGTCTCCGAATCTTGTTCAAAAGACAGAAAAAGAAGTGGCTATTTCAAAAAAACAGAATGTTAACTCTTTATCTGATTCAAAAGATTTTATACTAAATATAAATCCAATTAAAAAGATGTCTCATTTGGAGACAAAAATAATTCAGAAAACTGCTGCAAAAGTCAAAT
>CAISOQ010000078.1 GCA_903887095.1 uncultured Flavobacteriia bacterium | reverse complement strand
GTCATGGCTTCGGGAATTTCAATGAAATTATTTTTAACAAAAAATGAAATTAAGCATTGTCATACCTGCATACAATGAGGAAGGATCGGTAAAAGAAACCGTTCTTACACTTTATCATTTGCTGCAAGAGCAAGGCATAGAACATGAGATCTTGGTTGTTAATGACAATTCAAAAGACGCTACATTATCCATCCTGAATGAGTTAAAAAATACTGTTCCCTCACTAAGAGTTGAAACAAATAATGGCCCAAATGGGTTTGGCTATGCTATTCGTTATGGTTTGGATCGGTTTACAGGAGATTGTGTGGCAGTAATGATGGCTGATTTGTCCGATAGTCCTCAAGATCTCGTTTTGTTTTACCGCACCATGGTCGAAAAAAAGGTGGATTGTGTGTTTGGCAGCCGGTGGATGAAAGGTGGGAAAGTGATCGATTATCCTTGGTTAAAAAGACTCATTAATAGAATGGCCAATCGTATCATACGAATCGTGATGCGCATTAAATATAATGACACAACGAATGCCTTCAAATTATACCGAAGGGAAGTGATTGTAGGGGTTCAACCTTTGTTGTCACCGCACTTTAACTTAACAATCGAGATCCCACTAAAGGCAATTATTCGTGGGTATTCCTATACGGTGGTTCCCAATTCCTGGATGAATCGTAAACACGGAGTTTCCAAGTTAAAGATCAACGAAATGGGAAGTCGCTATTTTTTCATCCTCATGTATTGCTTCATAGAAAAACATTTCTCAAAAGGTGATTACAAAAAAGTATAGAAACCTCCTGACATCTGAAAAATCTTTTCGATGGGTCCTGGTGATGCTGGTAGGTATTTCTCTTATTCCCAGATTAATTAATCTGGATCAGAGTTTGTTAGATATTCAACCATTCAGACAAACCCAAACTGCCATGACTGTTTGGATGTTTCTGAAAGAAGGTGTAGACCTGTTCAATTACCAAACCCCAATCTTTGGTCCCCCCTTTTATGCTCCCTTTGAATTTCCGCTGTATCAATATAGCGCTTACCTTATTTACCGCTTAGGATTTACTGATATCGAAGTTGCAGCCAGAATCACGACGATTGTATTTTATGTATTGACCTGCTGGATGCTAATCAAACTCACCTACCTGATTTTTAATTCAAAAAAAATCACTTTTTTCGCGCTGCTGCATTTTTGTTTTATCCCTTTTTCGATGAATTGGAGTCGGGCAGTAACGATAGAATATTGTGCACTATTTTTCTGTCTTTTGATGCTTTATTATTTTATCAGACTGCGCTCCAGCAACTCGTTAAAATTCCTCCATTTCTTCTTCGGAGCTTTATTGGCGTGCCTTGCCTATAGCATCAAACTAACAACAGCTTATCCCTATGTCATTATTGTACTCCTTTTGCTGTTTTCAGATTTAATTGGGCAGCTGAAAAGTATGGATAAAACCAGTTCTTTGTTTCGCTATTTCCATGAATTTTGGCCACTCATAACAAAGGGAATACTATTTATTATACTGCCATTTTTTGTAATGTACCTCTGGGTAAGACATACCGACCTGTTGAAAATGGAATCTGCTTTCAGCTATGTCACCACCTCATCCAGTTTAAAAGATTGGAACTTTGGGACGTGGGACGATAAACTTTCATGGAACAATTGGATGGTAATCTTCAACAGGATCAATAATTCGCTTCTACCCTTCGTGTTAGCTATTCCTCTAATCGTTTATTTCACAAGAGAATCTGTTCAGCACTTCAGAAAATATGTGTTTCTTTTACTGTTACTTCCATTGGTTACGATTGCAACCTTCTTCAATCTCTATTACCAACACGATTATTACCTGGCAGCACTTATGCCGTTTTTCTCTATTTTGTTTGCTCTTTCGATACTGGCATTCGTTGAATTCCTGTGGGTTCCATTTTTTCGAAAGAACCACAAAATCTATACGCTATTTATGGCAGCAGGACTCGTTCTTCTATTCTATACGTTTGTAAACGATGACTCCAATAACGAGTATTACAGGTACCTAAACTCTACAAACCAGCAATCCGATTACGAACAATATGTATTGGGACAAGCTATTGCCAAAACAACCAAACCAGATGAATTGGTTATCGTTACCGACTTTGAATGGAGTTCAGAAGTACTATACTCGGCAAAAAGAAAGGGCCTCATGTGGACTGCCGGAAACGAGCTCGAAATCAATCGATTCAGAAGTGATTTGCACAAAACACCCTATGCTTGTATTGTTTCACGAAATCCGGACCGCTATCCGAAGTTGTTGAGTGAATTTTCGGTTAAACAGAAATTCAAGCGAGGACCTTTTTATTTCTTTATGCTCAATTGATATGTTGCAACCGGGAATCAGCATAGTGATCTGCACCTACAATGGAACCTCCAGACTGTCTCAAACACTGAAGGCTCTTGCTGAGTTGGATGTTACCTCGGTTCCTTCCGTGGAATTAGTATTGGTGGATAACGCAAGTACCGATAATACGACTTCATTTGTTCAATCACATTGGGAAATGCTGGGTAGCCCCTACCCTCTGACCATCCTTCAAGAAACAAATCCCGGAAAGATCCATGCTCAAAACCTCGGGCTATCACAAATAAAGCATAGCTATGCATTGATTTGCGACGATGATAATGCGCTCTTCCCTGACTATCTGCTTAAAGGGCATGAACTTTTATCTTCTCATTCTCAAATTGGTGCTTTAGGTGGACGGGGAATTGTGCAAAGTGAAGTCCCTATCCCTGATTGGTTCGAATCCATGGCATACATGTACGCATGTGCCCCTCAAGCCGAAAGAACGGGTGATGTAAGACCAACACGCAATGTCATCTACGGTGCCGGCATGTTTTTAAATATGACTGCTTACCGACAAGCTTTACAAAAAGGATTTACCTTTCTATTACCTTCGAGGACAGGTACAAGTGTTGTTACAGGGGCTGAGGACGGAGAAATTTGCTGGTGGCTTCGATTTTCAGGCTACGAGATCTGGTATGGTGAAGAATTAACGTTTTACCACCATATTTTACCTTCGAGATTGACGGATGAATACCACACAAAGCTTTTAACCATGTTTCGTGTGGGATACCCAATAGGCAAGTTATATTTGAGGATTTTCAATGGAGAACTTAACAAACCAATCCGTTTTTTCTGGCAGAAGGAGTTGGTTTATACCTTGATCTCCTTTTTGAAACTACCCTTTCAGAGAATTCCTGAAAAGTACCTGGAATACAAGCGATGTTGGGTACAAATGATGTATTTTTTGAGGCATGGCAAAACCTACAATGAAGCGTATCGAAAATTATTGAAGATCTACCTCTCTTTGAACCATGATTGAACAGCCCTTTTTTTCGGTCATACTTCCTGCGTTCAACCGGGAAAGGAGTATAGTAAAGGCGATTCATAGTCTGCTTGAGCAATCGTTTGAAAACTGGGAGCTCCTCATTGTGGACGATGCTTCCACAGATCAAATGGCGAGTGTCATAGCCCCCTACTTGAAAGATCAACGCATTCGTTACCTCAAAAATGAAACCAATCGGGAACGATGCCATTCTCGCAATCGCGGAATCCAGGAATCAAAAGGAGAATATATCTGTTTTCTGGACAGTGATGATTACCATCTGCCCAATCATCTAGAAGAATTGTTTATCGCGATTCAAAAACAGCATAACCAGAAGGGTTTCTTTTTCACTCATGCATACAACGAAACGGAATCTGGCGAACGAAGCGAGCGGTTTTGCCCTCCTTACACTTCAAATGATCCTTACACTTATTTTCTAAGATACACGGTAAATCCGCAACGATGGTGTGTACATCGGGAGTTCATGCTCGAACACCTCTTTGATCCAAATGTGATTATTTGTGAAGACATGGACACCAGTTTGCGCATGGCTGCCGCTGGAGTTCCGATTTCCCAAGTGGATCAGCGTACCACGGTTTATGTGGCCGCATCCGATAGTTTTACGCATGGAGACCCGAAAAAATGGGAAAAAGAACTTTTTTACCTGAAACGAATCTTCGCAAAACCTGTTTTTAAAAAACTCCTCCCTGTCAAGGAAAAACGAAAGTTGTTGAGCATGTGTTATTTTCATTTGGCACAAAAGGCTTTTTTGCAAGGAGAACGCGCAAACACTTTCAAACGAACGATCGAGAGTATGATCGTATTTCCCAGTGGATACAAACCAGGATTGACAAAAATCCAAGTTGTGCTCATTCTCTATAATTTCCCATTTGTAGGAGGGGTGTTCCAAAAATTGTTTCGAAAAAAGAAACCTATCAATGTTCAGTTACCATTAAACATTACAAAAGAACACCAGTCATTGATGCAACCTTATGCATCGTATGTTCTTCGGGAAGAACAAATTGTTCATATCCATAATGCTTTAGTTACACCCGAGGGATTCATAGGAAAATACGGAATGCTTCACCGATCTTGCGCTTTTAATCTAAGAGGACGTGGTGACAAGAATTTTTATTTGTCATACGCGCGACTTTTTTTAGAACAAACAATTGTTTCTCTGAATGGAAAAAGCTTGATTCGCTTATATGTACCAGGCAAAAGTATGGTTATTCATACTAAATGGTTCAATTACGGTTTCTGGTTAAATTCGGTGCTGGTTAGGCTGCTAATAGCAGAAAAAGCAGGCCTTCTAAAAGAAGTTAAGCTCATTTATCCTGAAAATTGGAAACATATCCATTATATTAATGCTTCGTTGGATTTGTTTCCCGATCTACAGAAAATTGTTGTTCCAAACGACCAACTTTACAATTGCGAGGAGCTTTATTTTACTGAAGTGCGTCAATACACGGGGGCCATTAATCCAGAACATGTGCGCAAGATCCGCGATGAAATACCGAAAAGATTGGGCATCAAATTGGCGCCACCCTTTCGAAAAGTCTATGTATCCCGAAAAAAAAGGGGTGTACGTATGCCTGAAAACGAAGAGGAGATCATTTCATTTCTGACATCACATTCCTTTGAAATTATCGACTTTGACGACTTGAATTTTGAGCAGCAAGTCACTCTGATGACTGAAACCAGGGTGCTTATTAGTATCCATGGCGCAGGAATGGCAAACATCAATTTCATGCAAAAAGGTGGCACCGTATTAGAACTGATCAATGAACCTTATGCAAAGACGGAGTACACCTTTCCCTTCTGGAAACTTGGAACATTGAACGAATTGAATTATTACGTGCAATTTTGCCCTGTAGTTGATGAAAGTAAAACCGCACTTATTGGATCAAATGAAAATAGGCAGGAAACTGAATATTTGGTCAATCAGAATATAGTTGTTGATCAATTCAAACTTCGGAGCAATATTTTAAGAACCTCACTTATATCTAACTCATAATAAAAAGGCAACCTCACCAAACACTCCGAATATTGATCCGAATTCGGTAATTTCCGCCCATCATGTTTGTCCGTAAAATAAGGACTTCTGTGTAAACTTTGGTAATGAAAAACAGCATTTACATTTTTAAGCTTCAAATTTGTTATCAAGCTATCACGCTCTAATTGAGATGAGCAAACCAGGTAGAACATATGCGCATTGTTTGAAGCACTATCTGGAATTTCAGGCAATTGAATTGAATTTTGTTTGGCCCATTTTTTCAACTCTATGAGATAGCAATTCCAAATTTCTTTTCTACGTTCCTGAATACGATCTAAGTTTTCCAATTGTGCCCATAAAAAAGCGGCAATAATTTCAGAAGGCAAAAAAGAACTGCCAATATCCACCCAACCGTATTTATCAACTTCACCTTTGAAAAAAGCTGAGCGATTCGTCCCCTTTTCCCAAATGATCTCAGCACGATCTGCAAATCGGTAATCATTAACCACTAGCATCCCCCCTTCTCCGGAAATGATGTTTTTGGTTTCATGAAATGAAAAAGCAGCCAAATGACCAATCGATCCTAAAGGACGTTCGATACCATCTTTTCCTGTGTAGAAACTGTCAATGGCCTGTGCGGCATCTTCAAGAACAAACAGCTTGTGTTTGGCTGCGAGATCCATGATCTTGTCCATATTACAAGCAACACCTGCGTAATGCACGGGAATTATCGCTTTGGTTTTAGGTGTTATTAAGTCCTCAATAGCATCTTCATCCATACCTGGGTGATCAGGGCGACTATCCACAAAAACAACCTTAGCTCCGCGCAAGATAAATGCATTCACCGTACTAACAAACGTGTAACTAGGTGCAATCACCTCATCACCCGGTTGAATATCTATAAGAATGGCTGCCATTTCAAGAGCATCCGTGCAAGATGTCGTTAGTAAACACTTTTTGAAGCCATACTGTTCCTCGAAGAACTGTTGGCATAACTTGGTGTATTTACCATTACCGGAAATATGACCCGATTGAACCGCATCTTTGATATATAGGGTTTCGTTGCCGGTGAAATAGGGTTTATTAAAAGGTATGTTCATAGTCAATTTACAGTTAAATTTCGAGACAAATTTTGAATCAGATCAAAGCCATCCCAAGTAGCAGAAAAATCAGCAGTTTTGCCAACCGGTACAATCCTATCCACACCTTTCAAACCATTATCAAGTATCAAAGTTTCAATATCTACTGGATGAACACCAAAATAAGAAATTGTTTGAAACTTCGGAGAATCCAAAAACACAGCCAACTCTTGTAAATCCTCCAAGAACAATTCGTTAAAATAACCGCAATTACTATGAGAATCAAACACCTCTCCCTTTAAATATGCCAAATTTGCACGATAAATTAGATTTTCATGTGTTTTCAATTCAACAATTTTATTATCCATTATCTGCTCATATGCATAGGTCAACTTATCAACCGCCGTAGCTGCTTGCAACTGATATTGTTTGGTATGTAAAAGCTTACTTACCGCATTCCAAAAACGATCTTGAGCTTGAGAAAGCTTATCTCGATTACCTGACCAAATAATGGTATGTGGCGAAGTGCAAGCATTTTGATCAAACAAATAGGTATCATTAAAAAACCAATTAGCCAAGTTATTCATATCATCCAAATCTAAAATGGATTCAATTCCTAAAATACATATGGAAT
>CAISOQ010000077.1 GCA_903887095.1 uncultured Flavobacteriia bacterium | reverse complement strand
CTATCAAGAGATCCAATTCAAAACTATTTGTGTATAAAACATACGCTGAAATCTTGGAAAAAACCGGACAAAATGAGCAAACATTAGTCGCTTTAAACAACTACATCAATTACCGTGACAGTATCGATTTTTCAAAAATATCCAAGCAACTACTAGCGATTGAGAGTTCCTTGAAAATTCAAGAGTTAAAATTTAAAAACAAGCTAGAGCGAACACAATCTGTCAATCAAAGAAGGACTGAGAACCTGCGATACACTGTTATTATCCTTTTGCTTATTCTATTACTATCCATTGCCTTTGTGATTCTTTTAAAAATTAGAAACAAAGCAAGAATATCAAATTTAGAAAATCAGAGGATGATCCTGGAAAAAGAAAAGCTATCACTTGAACTAATGAGTAATGAAAGAGAAGTCACATTGAAATCACTTCATATTTTCGAAAAAGACAATCTTATTTCTAATATTCAACAAAAGTTAAAACACTTAAGCAGTCAAACTGACGGTGAAATAAAAAATGAAATTCAATCTACCATTAGTGAGCTTACTTACTCTCTTAATAATAAAAGCTGGGATGAATTTGAATTACGATTCAAAAAAATCCATCCCGATTTCTATAAAAACTTAGAACGAGACTTTCGAATACTTTCCCTAAATGAAAAACGTTTATGTGCTTTTTTAGTAATGGATATGAGCACGAAAGAAATATCCGACATTACCGGACAATCCACGCATAGTATAAATGTTGCTAGAACGAGACTTAGAAAAAAGTTAGAGATTTCAAATAGCGATATACAGTTGGGTAACTTCCTTTCAAAATACAAGTAAGATTGTTTATAGGGTCATGATATACTCCTCCAATCCTATATTCTTTGTGAGGGACATTTTTTTACGCATTCTATAGCGCTTCGTCATTAATGAACTCATTGAGATGTTGAATACCTGCAATAGTTCTTCTGATCCTAAATTAAGTCGAATAAGCGTTGCCAACCTAAGTTCATCATCTGTTAAATTAGGATGTTTAGAACGTAAATTTGAATAAAACGCACTATTAGAATAGTTTAAAACATGATCAAGATATTTCAATTGGCCAGCGCGTTTCTCAGATTGCTGAGCCTGTTTCAGAAAAGTTTTTAGATCGTCAAACTCAGGATCATGGCTTTTATCCAAATGAGATTGCAGTCTTCCTTTCAATTCAGAAAGTTCATTTTTACGAACGTTCAATTCCACATTTGCCGAGATCAATTCCTCCTCTTTCCTTAAAATATCAATTTCGGCTTGTTGCCGAATACGTTCTTTTTCAAGTGACTCATTCACTGCTTTAATCCTATTTAGCTCCTTCATTTTATTTAATCTGTAAATTATGAAGAATCCTACCAGCAAGACAAATAACAGTATAGTAATCAATAATATAATTCTCCATTTGAAATTTTGCCTTTCAGAAGCATTTTTTAGATTTGAAATAATCTTTTCATCCTTTAATTTCTGTGCTTCGAATTTATAATCTAATGCAAAAGCCTGTTCTGATAACTTTACCTCTCTCAATGAATCAAGAAATAATGATTTTCTTTTTGCATAATAATAAGCAAGTTCAATCATTCTCCTTTTGTTATAGATTAATTCCAGAGACTCACTTAACAAAGACTTGATCTGAAAGGATGATGAATAAACCAACAATTGTTCAGCAGCCTTAAGAGAACTCAACGCTTCATCTGTAAGACCCTGCTCTTCTTGAAAAACACCCAAATATACCAGTGCTTCAAAATCATCATTTAAACCAGGAGTGTTCTTTGCAATCGTGAGAACCTTACGAAACTGATGTTCAGCTCTCACGATATCATTCAAGTAAATGTAACATACACCTATATTGAGTGCATTAGATCTTAAAAATCTGTTATT
>CAISOQ010000076.1 GCA_903887095.1 uncultured Flavobacteriia bacterium | reverse complement strand
CGTTTGGTAGAAATCGTTTACAAGAATGCGACCTTTATCTACAACAATACCTACTTCTTCTAAACCTAAGTTTTCAATATTAGCTTGAATTCCAACAGCGGAAAGAACAACATCACACTCGATTTTTTCTTCTCCTTTTGCAGTTTTGATGGAAACAATGCAACCTTTTCCTTTTGTATCAACTGATTCAACGGAAGCACCTGTCATAACATTGATCCCAGCTTTTTTGAACGATTTTTCCAATTGCTTTGAAACTTCTTCGTCTTCTACCGGGACAATATTTGGCAAATATTCAACTACAGTAACTTCAGTACCAATTGCGTTGTAGAAATAGGCAAATTCAACACCAATTGCTCCAGAACCAACTACCACTATTTTCTTAGGTTGACTTTTCAATGTCATTGCCTGGCGGTAACCGATAATCTTCTCACCATCTTGCGGTAGATTTGGTAATTCTCTTGAACGAGCTCCCGTTGCGATAATAATACCTTTATCAGCTGCATATTCTGTAACTGTTCCATCTTCAGCTTTCACACTGATTTTCTTTCCAGCCAATAGGGTAGCATTTCCTTTGATGACATCGATTTTGTTCTTTTTCATCAAGAACTGAATACCAGTGCTCATTCCATTTGCCACACCACGACTTCTGTCAATCATTGCATTGAAATCAGCTTTCGCTTCTTTTACTGTGATTCCATAATCACTTGCATGTGTCAGGTATTCGAAAACATTTGCACTTTTCAACAATGCTTTCGTTGGGATACATCCCCAGTTCAAACAAATTCCACCTAAAGATTCTCTTTCAACAATGGCTGTTTTTAAACCTAATTGAGAAGCTCTGATCGCAGCTACATAACCACCTGGACCGCTTCCTACAACAATAATATCATAACTCATAATTCCTGACAATAAAAATGCAGTGCGAATTTAACGTTTTTATCGATTGAACAATCAACAGAAGTTTGGACTTACTTTGGAAGACTATTCTTTTCGAGTTGCTCCGACTGCTGAAAATATTTCTTAGATTTTTCTAAATCACCTAATCCTTGATAAGCCATTCCCATGTACTTGTATGCCAGGGGTCTGTCCCAATCACATTTCAGAGTTTGATTCGAATAATCGATGGCAATAGTGTAATTTTTAACAGCTGAGGCTTTGTCATTTTGTTGCAAGCTAGCTGCACCTCTGTTGATGTATACCGTCGCCATATTGACAAGAGCATCAGCGTAGCAATTCCTTGAAAGTTCGATGGCCTTTTTAAAATTAATCTCAGCCGAATCCGTGTTTCCAATGAAACCATAGCATGTTCCAAAATTGTTGTAAACCGTTGGATCCGTATTATTCATTTCAAGTCGACGCTTGTAGTGTTTGATTGCTTCCGGATAGCGATTCGTATTTTGATACACTTTCGCCAAGGTGCTGTGAACCTCAGGAAATGCCTCATGAATCTTTAAAGCGTGAAGCAGTTCCTTCTCGGCACTAGCATAAATAACCTTTAATTGTTCGGGTGTTTTAACCTTTAATGTATCGTTGTTTGTCATCATATTGGCATGATAATAAAGCATGTGCACGCTTTCAGGTACGGTTTTAACGTCCTTATCAAACAACGTTTTAACATTCTTCCAATCTTTATTTCTACTCACTGTTTTGGCGCTAAAAAGAATAATTACGGGAAGTATTATCAGCCAGTTAAAGGATTTATCAGTAAAAACCTGAGTCAATTTCTGTGGTGTAAAATTTATTGACTTTGTCAACCAAACAATTAAATAACTAATCAACAAGCAAAAACCCAGTGAGGGGAGAAAAACAAGACGTTCGGCCATGTTTGTTCCAATGAGCATAAAAACGTTACTGACAATCGAAATCGTTATCAAATAGAAGAAAATAGCATAACTGTAAACTTTCTTTTCTTTCCAACCTTTCAGTGCCAAAAACAAAGCGCCAGCATGCAGAGCCAATGCAAGAAGGAATCCTCCGTTTGCTATGGAATCAACGATAGGAATTGTGTTAAACGAATAATCGCAAGAGAGTGGATGTGGAAAAATGAGCAATTTCAAATACCTACCTAGTATCTCTATTGCAGTCATTCTTTGGATTATAAAATTATCTGTAATCATCATTGAATTATCTGCAATGTTAATTTGCTTCAACCCAATACCACCAATAATATTCTGGTGTATAATTAAATAGGTAGCTGTAACACCCAAAATAAAGGCTGTAATGACTGCATTTTTAGATATGCTTAAACCAGAAACAAAATGCAAAGTCACAGGCAATAAAGCAACAAACGTTATAGCTGATTCTTTAGAAAGAAGTGCGAGAAAATAAGCTACGCCAGTTACCACAATGTATCGCTTTTTCAGACTATCAGCATAAGATTTAGCAAGCCACAATGCAATGATCATGAAAAACATCGCCAGCATTTCATCCCTACTTTTTATATTGGCAACGACTTCAGTATGAATAGGGTGGAACGCAAAAAGCAATGAAGCGATGAGTGTGAGGTAATACTGTTTAGGATAAAACCTATTCAACGTAAGGAAGATGAATCCGCAAAGTAAACTATAGATGAATATATTGACCTTGTGAGATAATCCGGGAGTCCCGCCACTTTTTTCGTATTCATAAGCAAACATTGCTTTTGAAAGAGGTCGATAGAGGTTGTCTTCGAAATTCATGCCTGTGCGGTATCCGTGAGAAAAAATATCTCCAATAGCGGCACTTCCTTTTACAGTGTATTCATTCTCGACGATGACTGAAAAATCATCAAGGTTATAATTGAACTCGGATGTATTGGTATAAAGAAGTCCACCACAAATAGCAATTATGATCGCTGTGAAATAAATTAAGATGCGATTCGATTTGGTTTCACTTGATTCTGTCAATACAGTTTTTTGCTCCTTTTGAGTTGAAGGAATATTTTTCTTAGCGGAAAAGCTTTTATTCTTTGACATTTTCACGTTTATTTTCGTTGTGTAAAAATAATGGATTCAAAATGAATGATTTGATTATTACTCAAAAAAAAACGCCCCGTTCAGGGCGTTTGTATTAAGAAGCTTGTTCTTCAAAATGAAGCTTTTTGGCTTTCTTTCGAGATAATTTTGCTTGAATTCTATCAACTGAATAATACATCATCGGCACGACTATGATGGTCAAGAACATGGAGCTGGTTAATCCTCCTATAAGGATCCAAGCCAATCCATTTTTCCATTCTGCACCTGATCCCGTCGCAGTTGCAATAGGAATCATTCCAATAACCATGGCAATTGTTGTCATCAAGATTGGTCGCATACGCTCGCGAACTGATTCTAGCAATGCCAGATAAGTCGACATTCCTTTTTCTTTAAGGTGATTCGTGAAGTCCACTATCAAGATGGCATTTTTGGCGACGAGTCCAAGTAGCATTAGCATTCCCAGCATCGTAAATATTCCCATGTTAGAGGAGGTTAGACTTAACGCTAGAATCGCACCTATCAATGAAACCAGAATCGAGAAAAGCACTACAAATGGGTAAACGAAATTGTCATACAATGCAACCATAATCAGGTAAACAAGGATTAACCCGATTCCCATTGCAGTTCCAAGTGCACCCATAGATTCTTTTTGTCTTTTGATTTCACCACCCCATAGCAGCCGCACATTTTTATCCAATGGTTCTTTTTTGAGGTATTTTTCAATTTCTGCAGAAACGTTTCCTGAAGCAGTTCCTAAGACATAACAACGAAGGGTCGTATTTGAAATTCTGTTTTTTCTCTCAAGTGAACCAACACTATTATCGACTGAAACGTCTGCAAACTCACTCAAGCGAACTTGTTTGCCGTCATTCGTAGTAAATGTCATAGAATTGATGTCATCCGCATTTTTACGGTCAAATTTATCCATCATTATGCGGATGTTGTACTCTTGACCTGCCACATCAAATTGATTCTTGTCATTTCCAGTTAGAGCACTTTGTAGCTGCATTCCAATCAATGCAATTGGAAGACCGAGTTGCCCCATTTTTTCCCTATCAAGTTCAATGCGAAGTTCAGGTGTTATGTCATCTGTTGAAAT
>CAISOQ010000075.1 GCA_903887095.1 uncultured Flavobacteriia bacterium | reverse complement strand
ATTCTCATTTCACCATCCTTCTTAACCATCGAGTAATCAAAATAATAATCCCTTCCACCTGGAATATCGATTTGCAAACCAAATTTATCCGGCGCAGCTTCCGAATAATTTTGTTGGAAGAATACCTTTAATGGAACATATTTTACAATAGGTTTTTCATAAATATTCAAAAGTACCGCAGTAGGAGAAACAGACAAGAGGCCTCTTTCCTGATTAGAAATTTTATCAAATGAGATCAATTTAAGACCCGTGATTGTCATCGTCTTTTCTACTGCTTCAGGCATTTTTTTAATTTCACCTTTGATGGTGTAGTCCGATTTTATTCGGTCAGCAGTGCGTTGATCCGTCCACTCCACTAAAGCCTGTTCAAAGGTTGTTGCAGCCAAATCCATTGGTTTAAGTCCTTCAACAACATTGATTCTATTGGCAACCTCTTCCATTAACCCTTTATCAATTGGAAAATTAAATCGTGCCGTTAAATTCATAGCCGTTTTTCCTGAGGTTTGATCATAGTCGGCCGTACCAACCGCATCAACAGTTACATCGCCAAAATCCATTCCAATATTGATTTTCCCTTCGCCATGTAAAGAACATGTTTCTGTATGTAATGAAAGGAAATCTCCTTTTTCACCTCTGTTAAGTAACTTCTCTTTCGATCCAATCTGGAATTCCTTCGCATCTGGATTATACTGAAGCAATCCACTTACAGACATAGAGGACTGGTCATCAATTTTTGCCTTTGGTGATAAGAAAACAGGATAAAGTCGGATACTGTCTGTTTGCGGAGAATTTCGCCAAACTATACCCGATGAAATTGGATTACCTTCAAAGTCTACCATGTCTGGAACAATTGGAATCTGAATATTATTAGGGTCAATTTTCGCACTAAATGAAATCCATTTTCTTGGGAATTTCTCGCAAGTATGATTTATTCTCGTCGCACCAGTGAATATAATTGTTGGTAACGATGCTTTTACCGTCACATCACCGTAATAATCAAATTGCTTACTGAGGTAGAACTGTGCGTCCTGCGCTATTTTCCCTACTGCTTCGGTCTGATGAGTACTATCCACAAAAATCCTATCCATAAAGAAATTTGTTAGCGTACTGTCGCGGTCATAATAAGGATAGGTGCCTGTTCCCTGAAAATTCAATCTAGCCAGGATATCAATTTCGCATTGAACAAATTTATGGTATTGTGTGATGTAGTTTGCAACAACTTGAGAGTTCTTGAGTGGATCTATTTTTGCTTTTCTACGAATCACCATCTTCATTGAATCCGGGAAAATTCGCGCATCGGCAACATCAAGGTATTTAACCTGTTCACAAAAAATTGAACGCTGCTTCAAGTCATATTTTGCTTTCGGGACACGGAAGGATAAGGAATCTTGATCAGGGTGCAAAGAATAGAAATTCGGGCCGACCATATCCATATCAGTTTCAATGGTAATGTCTTTTTCACCTGCTTTATCCAATTGCAATTCTGCATAATCCATGAACCATGAGAAACGGTCCATGCGACACATGTATTGATTAATAGGAAAATTTACTTGTGATGTTCCTTTATTGGATTTGAACTCACCATTTCGTTCTTTAAACGAAATTTTTGCCTGCACATTATCCGCTTGAAATGCGACATTCCCTTCCCCTTCCTCAGCAAAGGTGTTCTTCAAACTAAAACTGGATGTATCGGCATTGATCTCCCACCTACTAAATCTGTATTTCTCAGAAATTGTTGTAGCTGTTTTAAAAGAAAACATTCCTCTTCCAGTCATTCCATTTGGTCGAATAAGCGCCGTTCCGCGCAATTTAGCTTCCCCTTTGAAGAAATTCAAATCCATTGTCGGAGTTGATGATGCTTTCAAGAGATTATCCCTTGGAACATAACAGATATAGGCTTCTTTCGATTCAACATCAGGAAATTGGACACCCGCTTCAATTGGTTTATTCACAAAAGAGGCATAACCAACCGTCGAATCAGGCATAAAATAAAGCGCTTTCGAAATAGATGTTGATTCTACGAAATTAATTGTTCCTGCACCCTGTAAACCGTTGTTCGAAAGCAAAATCTTGTTTTCATATTTTGCACCAGTGCCGTAAAAATCATACCCGCCTTGTGGTGCCTTTGTTGAGAATCCAAAAGAATAATCTGGCATGATCACAAGGTCTTCCATAATTTTTGGGAAAATTCCTGCGGAGGTAAGTTCTCCTTTGAGATGAAATGACAACTCATTAAAATTATCCATACTGTCAATTTCAAAAGGAAACACAGTATAATAAAAACGAGAGCTATCATAGACACCTCTAGAAATGGTTTTTGAATTGTAGTAAACAAAACAATTTTTTGCAATGATTAATTTTGGATAGGTACTAATATCCGCATTGTTTCCAGAACGATTTTTTGGATCATCCACTAATAATTCTCCTGTGATACCATTTATAGTTCCCCTCATTGCGATAACCTTATTGCCATCCTCAGGTTTGAGTGGTCTAACGCGCAAAAGGGATTTATAGGTCTTCAACAAATTAATTTTATTGTCATTGTAATTGAAATTTGCGCTAAGTGCCTGCACTTCTATTTTTCCTGAATTAACCCACCCGCTAAACTCAAAATTTCTATTCTGTTTTACAACTACGCGACTCCCTTGTGGGAACACCTTTGTAAATTGTTTGTCAGAAAGCGTAACGGCATCAACAGCATTTAAATCCAGTTCCAGTGTTCCCAAGTTCATCTTTCCAAAATAGGTCATCAACCTTCGCTCCTCCGCTTGTTTCGCATAAAGTTCGATCAGTGCCTGAAGATTTTTATCCTCTTTGATTTGATCTTCGGTATATCCTTTCAATTCTTTTGGGCGGAAATCTGAAACGAATGTCAAATAGTCATAATCCTTTCGCTTGGCCTTCCCCTGAACAAAATGATCAAGTTTCGGATTTATAGTAACTGTTTGGGCCTCTAAGTCATAGTTTATAAATCCGTATGTAGATAAATCAATTAAAATCGGTCGCGCTTGTTCAATCGTTTTACTCAAAGCAGAAGCCGCCTTTCCTTCATTGATCGTAAACTCATCGTACTTGTAACAATATTTCCAAAGTGATTGAAGCGGATGCACAGATTCAAGTCCTTGTAAGCGATCATACAAGCGTTCATCAAAGTATGCCTTCGATTCAAAACTTGCCATCCGCTGTTCCTGGGATGTACCAAAATCATAGGTGAAGTAGACGTCTTGATCTTCCGTCTTCCAAGTCATTTTTGCCACATACATGTCTAACTGATGATAACTATCACCAAAAGGAGCCATTCCATTTCCAGTTTTCGTCCTAGTAAATTCTATGATTTTCTTTTCCATGTCATACCCAAAATGACAGCCTGGATGGGTAATTGAATCACCTGAATTCAAATACAATGCAGTCGAGGAGTTGTTACTAGAAATTCGAGTTGGATAGATGTAGATAATTTGAGCAGCTGTTTTCACAAAGACTTTACCATTTCGATACAAAAGCATTTTTGCAGGTTCTTTTGGTGTTCCCATTCCCACAAAACTTGCACCCTGCATGGAGAATCCACCATCATAATCCACATCAGGTTTGATATTCTTAATGATCAATCGCTTCTCATAGGAAAGGAACTGAGGATAAATCCTGTCTTCTTCCCTGTTAATAGTGAACGCTCTGTCCGATATTGCCCCCATGATTGGATTGGCAAAATATTTCGTTTTCAAAAGGACTGAATCGGCGTTGAAATTGGGTGTTTTACAAGATACATCATAGTTTTTTAATGATGCATTCGTTTCATCTTTTGACAAACCTACCTTTTGCCACGTAACGATTCCACCATTTCCATCCCATCTTTTTAGAACGGGATCGTATGTCCCACTTGTATTAAAAACAACAACACTATCGCTATATGGATGTTCGTCTTTGGTTTTAGTATTTCTATTTACAACACGGCAAATCAAATTACCACCTTTGCAATTAATAAACGGTTTATCTGTAAACTCAAAAGCATACTCTCCACCTTCATAGAACCAAATAAAATTAGATGCATCAGAGATTTTTCGTTCAGAAAAGAATCCGGCAGACAATTCTATGAAATCCTCAAATTTCTTTATGTTTTTTCCATCAAGTAATTTATCTACTGAACTATGCCACGCCTTGTAGCTATTGATGGATTGTCTTCCCTTTACAAAAGAATAAACTGAAAAAACATATTGATAAATCTCAGGGTAAGGCTTGAGATTTTTAGTCGTCATTAGATTGCAAGTTTCAACCATTTTCGTAAAATAACTTTCAGGAAAATCGCTGGTTTCAAGCAGCATTTGTGGTAGGTTCTTTTTTGCAAAATCTGAAAATTCTCCTTTTCCAAAATCAGTTAATGATTTTTCAAATTCCTTCACAAATTTCTCTCTGTTATTGGTAAATGTTTGTGAAAACAGCGTTGATACACTAAGGGTAATCAACAAAAGGAGTAAGCTTTTCAACTTCATAATCTATCACTTATTAAATTCGATGGCAGCCCAATTATCTTTGTTCAAGATACGATTTTTTTTAAAACCGATTACCTCTGCGCAAGCTATCAATTCATCGCAATCCGATAGAAAGAATCCACTTAAAAAGAGTTTTCCATTGACAATCAGTCGATCATAATAACCTTGCATGTGCGCTTTCAAAACATTTTTGTTGATATTGGCAAGAATTAAACCAAAATCATTTTCCTCTATTTTATCAATATCGCCGCACAATGTCCTGATCTTTTTACAGGCATTTCGTGCTGCATTCTCTTCCGTGTTTTCAACAGACCAGTCCTCAATATCAACGGCTAAAAGATCTTCAGCACCTAATTTTTCAGCAATAATTGCAAGTACACCTGTTCCAGTTCCCATATCTAAAACTTTCTTAGGTAGTTCATCCAATTCAAAAAGTGCTTTCGACATCATCCATGTTGTTTGATGGTGCCCTGTCCCAAATGACATTTTTGGAAGTATTTCAACGATTAGTCCTTTGTGCTCTTTTCGATCGTGAAATGGCGCTAAAATGGATAAATACTCCTCAACATAAACGGGTTGAAAATCAGCTTCCCATTGAGCGTTCCAGTTTTGCTGAGCAATTATTTTCTTCGACCAATTGACTGACAATTCTTCGGGCACATCCTCTAAAAAGGTGTTTGATTCCGGCTTAGCCACATCAATTTGACCCACCTGCGCATATGCCAAAATGCCCTCTTCGGTTTCCACAAAACTTTCAAATCCGTTTTCTGCCAATTGACAAATCAATACTTCAGCCCAAGGTTCTCTTGGCTGAAGTTGAACGGTTAATTCTAAGTAATCCATTAAAATGAATGTATAATCGCCAAAAATGAATCCGACTTCAGTGAAGCTCCACCAATTAATCCCCCATCAACATTCGGACAAGAAAATAACTCTTTAGCATTGGAAGCGTTACAACTTCCTCCGTACAAGATAGAAATTGAATCTGCACATTCTTGATCATATTGATTTGCAATCCATGATCGAATGGCACTGTGCATGTCTTCAGCCTGCTCTGTTGATGCTGTTAAACCTGTTCCAATTGCCCAGACCGGCTCATAAGCAATCACGCACTTTTGAATTGCTCGTTTGTCTAAATGAAATAGACTTTCTTCCAATTGTTGCAAGACATAAGCTCTTTCTTCACCTGCATTTCGCACTTCAAAAGGTTCACCACAACAAAATACTGGTGTTATGCCGGCAACAAGGGAAGCATCTACTTTTTTCTTTAAAAACGAATGTGTTTCATTAAAAATACTTCTGCGCTCCGAATGACCAATTAAAGCAAGCTCAGCGCCTACATCTTTTACCTGAGTTATAGAAACTTCACCCGTAAACGCACCGGTTTCTTGTGGGTAAAAATTTTGAACGCCAATTGAGAAGTGATTTGCGTTTTCTGCAACTTGACTGACGTATGGGAAACTTGGAAAAACTCCTACCTTGACATCTGCAATAGCTAAGCCATCATTCAGTTCGTTGCATAAAATTTCAGCTTCCTTTTTGTTCAGGTTCATTTTCCAATTACCGAACACCATTTTTTGTCTGTTGCCCATTGCTTTTAAAAGCTAATTAATGAAGTATGAAATTAGCAAAAAAAGCGATAAATGAACTGAAAACCGAAGTACTTTAAAGAAGATTCAGGAGTAAACTCAAATTTTAAGAAATTAAAATTATTCTTTCAATCACTTTGCGATTCTTACCAACTCCTTAT
>CAISOQ010000074.1 GCA_903887095.1 uncultured Flavobacteriia bacterium | reverse complement strand
TGTTGGAGGTACAATTCTAACGGACACAGCGGTACTGATAATTCTAACGGTTATATCTTCTTCCACTGAAGGAAATCTTGATAGTGTTTTTTGGATACGATTGATTACCTCCTTGACTATTTTTTCATTAATCATGTTCTTTCTGATTCCAAAAATTGCCAGATGGTTTTTCAGCAAACTGGATAGTGAAAAAAATGCACAGTATATTTTTGTGTTATCAATTGTTTTCTTCTCTGCTTTCCTTGCAGAAGTGGCAGGAGTAGAACATATTATTGGGGCGTTCGTAGCGGGATTAGTCTTAAATAGATTAATACCGCATAGTTCCATTCTAATGAATAGAGTCGAGTTCATTGGCAACACTTTATTTATTCCTTTCTTTTTGATATCAGTAGGTATGGTTGTGGATTACAAGGTCTTCTTCTCCGGAAGCTGGCCCTTGATAATTGCAGGGGTGCTTACCGCATTTGCAATCTTAAGTAAATGGTTAGCAGCATTCCTAACACAATTAATTTTTAAATTGTCTGGGACAGAAAGACAAGTCATTTTTGGATTAAGTTCCTCACATGCTGCAGCGACCTTGGCAATAATTATGGTCGGATACAATGATGGACACGGTATTCTAGATGTCAACATTGTAAATGGAACTGTACTTTTAATTTTGTTTACATGCCTTGTTGCTTCTTTTGTTACTGAAAACGCAGGAAAACGATTGTTAATTCAGATTGCAGACCAGGATCACGATGATTCAAATGAAACAAAACTGAGAAACAAACATTTGATGGTATCAATGAATGAATTGCAAGGCAATGAATCATTACTTGATTTCGCATTATTAATCTCAGATCCAAGAGTAATAAATCCAATCTCAGTAGTGAGTGTCTATCCAAATAATGAAGACGCTGAGAGAATGATCCGAAGATCGCGAAAATCGTTAGAAGATATTGTCAAACATTTTTCTGGTCACGAAGCTAAATTAAATACAATTGCTACAATTGACCACAATTTGTCTTCAGGAATTGCACGCGTATCTAAAGAATTAGTTACAGATGTAGTAGTTCTTAATGATAGCAGAAAAATGAATTTGTTGAAACGAATTGTTGGTGATGATCGCGCACATTTAATGGATGTTTGTGACAAAACAATTTTCTTTTGTCAATTGGATCACCCTTCTGTTTCTTATGAAAGAATCCTTGTTGTTTGTCCAAAATTTGCTGAATTAGAGACGAGTTTCTCTCTCTGGGTCGAACGAATTTTAAGATTAGCAAAGCAATTAAATCTAAAAATTGAATTGTACGCAACTCATTCAACGTATGAAAAATGGTTGAAAGTTGGTGAGGCTAACAGAATACTTGTAACCACAAAGCTCATTGATATAGAGGAAGTAGATGATTTTTATTTGTTGCACTCAAGCAGATCTGAAGAGGACATTATTATTTTTTGCAGTGCAAGACCTGGAGCTGTTTCCTATCAACAAGGTTTGGACTCTTTTCCTGCAAAATTAGAAAAGGGTTACCCTGATAATGATTTAATTATCATTTATCCTTCACAACACTCTTTGGATAACATATATGGCAGTTATGATGACTTTGATGCAGTAGCGATAACCAAGGGTGTTGAGGCAATTCAGAAAATTGGAAAAGAAGTCGGAAGTATTTTTAAGAAGTCCTAATTCTTAGGGTTTAGGTATAACCCATAAAAGAAGGCGAAAAAGGAAACGCCCGTTTGTGTTTCAAGCGTATCTTCCAAAATGAATGTTACGATTGCCACGAGGATGAATACAACAGGCAAAAAGTGTTGGTTCTTCCATTGATAGTTCAAAAAATAAAAGACCATTCCACCAAAGGAAATCAACCCTAGTAATCCGAAACTGACCCAACTGGTCAAATAACTGTTATGTGCTCGAAGTCGGTATTCTGGGAGCAGTGGAGATTTATCTCGTGCATATTGATTATCAAAAGCATCTTGCACATCGCCCGTTCCTACGCCTAGCAACCAATTTTTTTCGATGATGTGCCATGCTGTTTTCCAATATTCAAAACGTTGCAGTAAAGAGTGCCCATTCGGATCTTGTAAATTTTGCAATTGAAATTGAATGCCTTTCCAACGTGCCCAAAGACCAGATTCACTTTCCTGAGGACTTGCAATTCCTTTTTCGATGCTCTTGATATCGGTTAAAGTTAATTGCTGGAAATCCAACGAATCTTTTTTCAAATCCTTCGCAGTCATATAACGCATCAAAGTAAATCGAATTGGCTGTCCTTTGAGATCTTTTCCGTAGTAACGAAACCGCGATTTTTTCTCCCATTCTACTTCAATTTCTGTTTCACAAAGATTCGCCAGAACAGCCTTGCCATCAATGAATGTTTCAGGCAAAAGATTGTGCGAATAAGCATTGCCATTCGCAGTTTTTAATGGAAGGGAGCGTTCGTCTAATTTTGTTCTTGGTTTATTAATTGGGAAAAGAAGGAATGCTATGAAAAGAAGTGAACCTAATAAAAGTAAACCAGTTGCTATTCCTGCCACCAATTTCGATCGGAGGTGAATCCAGAAAACGAGTGCTGAAATAAAAACGGTTGCCAAAGCTAACACCCCTGAAATGATCTGGCTGAAATACGTGTAGTAACAAAACCACAGTAGACAAGTACCTAAAATGATTTTCCATTTTGAGGATGATCGCGTAAATTCATACAAACAAATTCCTGCGCCCATTGCTACAAGAATTCCATAACGAATGTGTGAACCAAACAAGGATAATTCGCGGATGTCTGTATAAATTTTAGCTCCAAAGAATTGGTGGTAAGCTAGGAAATTAATAACGGATGTCACAACTAATCCGGAGATGAAAAAACGATTAACCAATTGCAGTGGACCATCATAATTAATCGGTTTCACAACAAAAACAAGTGGGATAATCAATAAGGTCAGCTTCGTCTTAAGATCTCCGAATGCATAGGAAAAATTAGAAGTCCAGCTCAAAGCCAAAAGATGCAATGCAAAATAGATCGACAAGAGCAGAAAAAGTCGGTTTTGGCGAAGGTTGATTTTATATTTTTTAACGTCACCCTCCAGAATGAGATTCAATAGAAGCAGCAGCATTGAAAGTGAAAGAACTATCTTGCTCGTCGACAAACCAACTGCAAATGCGCATGCTCCAAATAAGTGGAATTGTTCATGAAAACGGGAACCGAAAGTCCGCTGAAGCATAAGTAGAAAGTTTCTTTATGGAAGATCAAACGATCACTTTCCTAAAATAGTATTGTAAGTCTTGATGTTTTTTAACGTTTCCAATGCTTTTTCTAAAACTTCATCAGTCTTAAAGGAATCAATTGCGCGGCCCTTTTGAAAATAATAGCGCGAAATGATTTCGTTTTCAAGCATCATTTTTATCTCCGACTTGAATTTCTCCAAATCCCGTTCTTTCGACGGAACAACTTTTGCCATTAAAGCATCATATTCAGCTTTAGAATCTTCATAGAATCCCTCATCTTCTGCCGTTTTTTTCATCTTCTTTAGCATTTCTTCTGATGCTGTAGAATAGGTAAATTCTTCTTTCAAGACAAAATCTTTGAAAGCAAGGTATTCAGCATCGGTTAATGCAAATTTTCCGGCTTCAGCAATCGTAGCATGCGCATTGTGATAGTTTGTTGCGTAATTAAAGATGAGGTTATTGGCATAAATTGTAGCAGTGAGTCGACTCAAATCGCGTTCTTTTACATCAATATCAGGTTCAATCCCCCTGCCATCAATCACCTCTCTTCCGTTCGAAGTTTTAAATACTTTAAGCAATGAATCGGCTATTTCCTTTGGTTTTTCGCCATCTTGTTTCTCGTAATATTCAAGTCTTTGCACACATCTTCCTGATGGCGTATAATATTTTGCAATGGTGAGTTTTACCTTCGATCCGTATTTCAAGTCATAAGTTCGCTGAACCAACCCTTTTCCATATGAAGTTTGACCGATGATCACCGCGCGATCTAAATCCTGCAAACTGCCCGCTACAATTTCACTTGCTGATGCAGAGCCTTCATCGATTAGCACGGTTAAAGGAATTTGTGAATCCAATGGATTCTCCAATGTTTTATAAACACGATTTTCTTCCGCAACGCGTCCTTTTGTTGTTACAACTGTTTGGTCGCGTGGCACGAACATGTTTACAATTTTTACCGCTTCTATGAGAAGACCTCCACCGTTTCCTCGCAAGTCGAGAACCAATTCTTTCATTCCTTTGGTTTTCAATTCTTGAAAAGCGGTTTTTACATCCGCAAATGCTGTTTGAGTAAAGCTGTTTAATTTTATATAACCCGCCGTTTCATTCAGCATACCCGAGTATGGAACATCTGGCAATTTAATTTCATCGCGTGTGACAGAGATTTTTTTCTTTTCACCATTTGAACGTTCGATTTCGATTACTATCGTTGTTCCTTTTGGACCTTTTAAGGAAGCAGAAACATCATCAGAGGGTAATTTCTCCATTGTTTTTCCATCTATGCTGATGATTTTGTCACCTGCCATCAGACCGGATTTTTGCGCTGGATTACCTTCATAGGGTTCAGCAATGTATGTGAAATCACCTATTTTCCGAATCAACGCACCAATTCCACCATATTGGCCGGTTGTCATTAATTTATAATCTTCAATGTTTGATTCGTGATAATATACTGTGTAAGGGTCCAACTCTTCCAACATGGCATCAATGGCAACCTTGGAAAGTTTACCAACCTGCGCATCATCTACATAATACATTTCAAGGTGCTGGTAAATTTGATCCATCAGCTCAAGGTTTTTTATTACCTCAAATCCATTACTTTGGGCTTGCGAATTAAATTGAAATGCAAGTACGAATAGTGCTGCGCTTAAAAACGTTAGTAACGAATTAATTGGTTTGATCATTTTCAAGGGTGTTTATCAATTGTTTAAATAGCTGTTGTGTTTTTTTCATAAGTGTATCCAAGGGTAATTCTTCTTTGGATGTATAAATCATAAATAATGCCAATTGGATATTTTGCTCAGCTAAAAACGGTTCTAAATATAATTTATTCTTTCGAATTGATTCACGCATTAGCCTTTTAATACGGTTTCTATCGGTTGCTTTACGAAAGGTGCGTTTGGGAGCAGAAACTACAACTTGAAAACGCGTTTTTTCATCCTCATTCACAACCTTATAGTGCATGACAAAGGGGTAGCTTCTCAGGCTCTTCCTTTCATCGAAGATTTCTTGAATCTTTTTTTGGCTGCAAAGTTTATATTCCTTTCCGAAGGACTCGTTCATTCAACAAAGATACCAAACCCATCAACGTTTGAGAAAAGAAGTTTTAGATTTGCTTATGATCAAATGTGAAATTGCAATTATCGGAACAGGTCCAGCGGCTTTAATGGCAGGTTCTGTTTTACAAAGCAAAGGTATTTCTGTTGCTTTTTTTGATCACAATAAGGCTGCTGGTCGTAAATTTCTTGTAGCAGGTAAAGGCGGTTTCAACTTGACAAACAATGAAGATCTAGATGGTTTTATTGAGAAGTATAATCATCCTGCATTGCAGCAAGCAGTTCGCTTGTTCACGAAAGATCATTTTGTTGCGTTTCTTAACAATATTGGAATTGAAACCTATGTTGGTAGTTCAGGAAAAATATTTCCTGTAAAAGGAACAAAGCCCATTGAAGTTTTGGATCGATGGATATCACAACTTAAAGATAACGGGGCAAAATTTTATTATGGCTATCGCTTGATAGATTTTCAAAATGAAACTCTTACGTTTCAATGCAAAGATCAACTTATTCAAGTAGCTAGTAAAAAGAAAATTTTCGCGTTGGGTGGTGGCTCCTGGAAAGTTACAGGCTCTGATGGGAAATGGCTTACATTATTTCAATCTAAAGGATTTGCGACAACTGAGTTCAAATCAAGTAATAGCGGATTTGTATTAGCCAATTACTTAAACAGTTTAGATCTAGAGGGAAATTTCATAAAAAATTGCAGGGTCTTTGATGATTGTATTTCGAAAAGTGGGGATGTAGTTTTTACAAGTTATGGATTAGAAGGAGCGCCTATTTATGCTCTGAATGGATCATTTCGACAGTCCAACGAAATATTTATTGATTTCAAACCGGATCTTGAATTGGTTCAGATAAAATCGGTTTTGGAAAAAGCCAAGAATCCGACAGATGGATTAAGGCATTTGAAGTTGAACAAACAAGTTCTCCTTTTTCTCAAAGATTGCACTTCCAAAGAGCAATTTCTTGACCCAGAAATATTAGCAGGTCTGATTAAAAAATTCCCATTAGAAATAAGATCCTTAAGGCCTGTCGACGAGGTTATTTCGACGGTTGGAGGAATAGGTATGCATGAAATTAATGAGAGTTTTGCTGCAATTCATTTTCCCAACACTTATTTGATTGGCGAAATGCTTGATTGGGATGCGCCAACGGGCGGGTACTTAATCCAAGGTTGTGTCGCCTCCGGTTTTTGTGCAGCACAAGATATTATTGTTGGTCTATCCTTGGAAGATTAATTTGTTCCTTAATAATGAAGCTTGTTGGAAAATCGCGTGTTAGTCCATCCTTGATTTTCTCTGCCTCTAGTTGTGTTCTAAAATCACCAACTTTTAAAAAGTAATTTGGAGCATTGAAAATTACATAGGTGTCAATAGTAGGATATACTGAAGTGAAACGTTCTCTTGCTTCATCAATCGTCTTTCTTTCTGGATCGAAAGTAATTTGAATTCTGAATCCTGAAATTTGAGGAGAATTTGAAGCATTTGAAGGCATTCCTTGTTTTTTGACAAGTAACTCGATTCGTGGGTCACTTTTAATTTCGATAACACCTTCTTGAGCTTTCGAGCAGAAAGATGATAAAAGGATAATTGTAAGAAGAAAAAGTTTAATCATTTTTTACTCTTATTTGAATTCAAAAGTAATGATACATATCAAACATCGGATTGAAAAATTGTCAACACAATTTTAAGGGAATCTTAATTTAAGTTAAAATAGTATGAATCAGTTATTCAGACTTTTTTCTTATTTAGAATGAATTTAAATTAAATACAGAAGCTTCAAATTTGTCATAAAACTGTCACGAAATCTGACGATTCTTATAATTTTGCTAGCGTCAAGAAGTGTTTTTTTGATGATAGACTTACAGTTTTTTACATGAAAATATCTAGTAGTCAGATGTTTAGAAACTTTAAAAATTGGTATTTCGGCGCGCTTGTACTCTTGTTCTCGGCCGGAATTTCCACCGCTCATGCTCAAGGTGAAGCGCTTTTCAAAGCGAAATGTGCAAGTTGTCACCAGCCACACAAAAATAGTACTGGACCCAAACTCTTCCAGGTTCGCCAGAAATGGTCTGATGGAGGTGCTAAAGAAGGTTCTATTTACCAGTGGGTGAATAATTGGCAAAATGCAGTTGCTGCTGATCCATATGCAAAAACAGTGTCAACATGGTCGCCAACAGCGATGAGTCAATTCCCTGAATTAAAAAAGGAGGACATTGATGCTATAATGGATTGGGTTGATTCTCAACCAGATCCTGCTGCTGGAGGTGCGTCAGCCGCAGGAGCTCCTGGAGATGGCTCTATGGCCACTGATCCAAATGCTGCAAGCGAAGAAGAAGGATCTGCTGGTTGGATTTGGATTATTTTAGGTGTTATTTTCATCACTGTAATACTTGCAGTGGGAGGTGTTAGAAGACAATTGAAATTAGTTGCTGCAGAAAACGACGGTGAGGAAGTTAAACAAGGTTTGACATACGCTGAAGAATTCAAAGCATGGGCTTGGAAATACAGACTTTATGTTGGGTTAGTTTCCCTTGTTTTGGTTATCAGTACGATTGTTACTTTGTTCCTAAGTCTCTATAGTATTGGTATAGTTGAAGAATATCAGCCTTCTCAGCCAATTGCTTTCCCGCATGCTATCCACACAGGAACTAACGGAATCGATTGTAAGTATTGTCACAACTCAGTTACAAAATCAAAATCGGCTGGTCTACCAACCGTGAATGTTTGTATGAACTGTCACAAACAAGTCAATGGACGCACTCCTGCGCAACAAGAACAAATTGCTAAGATTTACGAAGCAGCAGGATGGGATCCTTCAGGCGCTGGAAAATACACAGGAAACACAAAGCCAATTGTTTGGAATAAGGTGCATGTTCTTCCAGATCACGTTTACTTTAATCACTCTCAACACGTTGTTGTTGGTCAGGTAGATTGTAAGCAGTGTCACGGAGATATGACAAAACAAGTTGAAGCGGTGAAAGTACAACCGGTTTCTGAATTGAATAAAATTGAAGGAAATATTCCGCTCACAAAAGCAACTCTTACAATGGGTTGGTGTATCGAATGTCACAAGGAGAAGGAAATTTCAACAGGTTCAATCGATACGAAAAATGATGGTTACTACAACGAAATCCATCGAAGACTGATGAAAGACAAGAAACTTTATGAGAAATACCTTGAAGACGGTAAAGTATCTGTAAGCGAACTTGGTGGTTGGGAATGTGCTAAGTGCCACTATTAATTAAGAACAGAATAAGTCCAAATAATCTATGGCGATGACAAGAAAATATTGGAAAGGTCTTGAAGAACTGAATGAGACTCCGGAATTCCTAAAATCGAAAGAGCAGGAGTTTCCATCTCAAATGTCAGTAGAAGAATTTCTTGGAGATGAAAATCTAAAAGAAACTTCAACAGCCCGTCGTGATTTCCTTAAGTTTTTAGGATTCAGTGTTGCAGCAGCAACTGTAGC
>CAISOQ010000073.1 GCA_903887095.1 uncultured Flavobacteriia bacterium | reverse complement strand
TTGGGTATAGGCGTTAATGCCGGTCATGTTTTAAGCTTGGAAAACCTTCGCTATTTTAAAGAACAAATTCCTTTTTTATTGGAAGTTTCAATTGGGCATGCATTGATTTCGGATGCGCTTTATTTAGGATTGGAAAATACGATTCAACGCTATAAATACTTATTGCGGTAAGTCATCCGACTTTGGCAAATGAATTGTGGTTTGAGGATAAGGAATCTTGATTTTGTATTCCCGAAATAAACGATCTATCTCAAAACGAATATCAGATTTGTAGTTGTTGATATCCCAATTTTGATCCGCCCAAAAAATCAATTCTAACTCAAGGCCACTGTTTCCAAAATGAGCCAATCGAACATCTACAGGGTGGGTTTTTCGAACTTTTGGATGTCCTAATGCTGCTTGTTTAAGCAATCTTGTTACCAATGTCGTGTCGGATCCATAATCTACAGTAACCATTATTCTGAAACGTGTTAATTCCGATCCATGGTTCCAGTTTTCGACGTAATCCTGTGTCAACTTGGTATTGGGGATAATCAATACATTTCCCTCGCGTGTCTCAATTTGTGTGGTGCGTATATTGATCTTTAAAATTTTAGCAATAATACCCTCTGTCTTGCCACCATTTGAAATTTCAACAATATCACCAATCCGAATATTGCCTTCTGCTAAAAGTACAATGCCAGAGATGATATCCTTAAATACATCCTGAAGTCCCAATCCGATTCCCACCAATAGTGCTGCGGAACCTGTGAGAAAGATGGTGAGGTCAACTTCAAGTGCTTTTAAGCTGGTTACGATTGCGAAGACATTGATGATGTAGCGGGCAAATTGAACATATATGTATTCTGTTCCCGTATCGAAATCTGGTCGTGATCGAAATTTTCGACTGATATAAAGTTTGACAAAGTTCAAGGACATTCTTGCACCGAAGAGGATAGCAACAACAACCAAAATATGATAGAAACTTAGGGTGAAATTCTTGGATTCTATAAGATTGAAATTCAAGAAATCGCCAAAAGTGACCTTTTCATTGTTTATGTTAAAGCTAAGGACAGCGATATACGTTGCGATGAGATAAACACTTTGACTGAGAAGCCTTAACCATGTAACCCTTCTGCCTTCAACGGAGATGTTTGCATTTTTTAGGTAAAGTTTTAGCGAACGATGAATGACCCGACGCAAGATCATCGCTACAAAAAAGATAATGCCTAGGATAAATATGTTCCATAGGCATACGTTATAGGGTCCGAGTTTAAAAAGTGTGTAACTCAACATAATTCTATCTCAAAATAATACGCCCAAGTTTTTCAGCAAAAATGATTTTGATTTTTTCATAGGCCATTTGTTCTGCCAAAAGATCCATCAATTCTGTATCTTCTAATTCATCTGCCTTTTCAAGTTGTTTTCGAATGAATATAATCTTTTCTTCAATTTTTGCTGACTTGAAACTATAAATGGCATTCATGACAAGCTCATTCATTCGATCGCCTTCTGAACGTGTAACGATGTTGTACTTACTGAACCATTTCGCACTCAATTCTTGGTCCTGACTTTCAATATCGGTTACAAAGACAACAATTGATTGATCTTCCATGCGCTTCAGATACGAAGGTGAGTAAAGCTCATTTTTATTTAATCCCTCAATCAACAGGGAATAAATTTTACCATACAATTGGTTGGAAAAAGTTAGTTCATCCTTGTCCAATTCATGATGTATCAATTCCAAAACCGTCGTTTCAACTTTGAGTGATTTGCCTTCCTCGTTCTGTTGGTCAACATGAATTATTCGGGTACCGTAACGCACCATAATGCGAATCAAATCATATTCATTGAAATGCGTCGTTTCTTCTTGGTTTCCTGTAGTTGCCAGGTAAGTGGTGGCCTCTGGCTTGTCAACAGGTAGAGCTGCAATTTCAGGTTCTTGAAGCTGTTTTGCTACTGTGTTTTTCCTGAATTTAATGAGTTCATTAGATACAATTTGTTCGCTTATATCAAATTGATTTGCAATACTTTGAATGTAAACCGAACGCGTTATTTGATCTGGAATCAGTGCGACAGATTGCACTACATCCCGAATCAATTCTGCCTTTTTAATAGGATCAGTTTCACCTCCCTTAAGTAGAATATCGGCTTTGAAAGAGATGAAATCTTGGGTATGATCTTTGATGTAAAGTTCAAGTTCAGAAGATGTTGCTTTTTTAGAATAAGAGTCAGGGTCTTCTCCTTCAGGAAATAAAACCACCTTGACATTCATTCCTTCTTCTAAAATCAAGTCAATTCCTCTAAAAGAAGCTTTTATTCCGGCAGCATCACCATCGTAAAGAATCGTGATGTTTTGTGTGTAGCGACGGATAAGTTTTATTTGCTCTTTTGTCAACGAGGTACCGGAAGAGGAAACTACATTTTGTATACCAGCTTGATACATGCTGATAACGTCTGTGTAACCTTCACATAGGAAGCAATTGTCATATTTTATAATATCACCTTTGGAATAGAAGAGACCATAAAGAATCTCACTTTTATTGTAGATGATACTCTCCGGTGAGTTGAAATATTTTGCAATTTTTTTGTCTGTAAAAAGCGTTCTACCACCGAAGCCCAAAACACGCCCAGTTACACTTTGAATAGGGAACATTACCCGGCCTCTGAAAAAATCAAATTGTCGTTCTTCCTTGGATTTCACCAGACCGACTTTTTCCAGGTATTCCAATTTGTAGCCTTTACCCAAAGCTGCTTTCGTAAGGTCATCGCCGGTATTCAGGCAGTAACCGAGTTGAAACTTTTCAATGATATCTTTTCGAAAACCGCGTTCTTCGAAATAGGACAGTGCAATGGCTTTTCCTTCTTCCGTTTCATGAAGATTCTTAAAGAAATGGTCTTTCGCAAATTCATTAATGATGTACAGACTTTCCCTTTCACTGATTGCGGCTAATTGTTCAGCAGTTGCAGGTGCTTCTTCGGGAATTTGAATGCCATATTTATCAGCTAACCAGCGCAGTGCTTCTGGATAGGAGTAATGCTCTTTTTCCATTAAGAAAGACACGACTGTACCGCCTTTGCTTGTCGAAAAACACTTGAAAATTTGCTTAGCGGGTGAAACAACAAATGATGGTGTTTTTTCATCCGTAAATGGACTAAGACCTTTGAGATTGGATCCCGCACGTTTCAAATTGACAAATTCACCAATAACCTCCTCTATGCGAGAAGTCTGCATGATTTCATCAATGATATGTGGGGGTATTTTTGACATTATTTTTCTGGGTAACCAAAATCAGTTTCAGATATGAATTCTCCTTTTTCATTGTATGTTGACCAAATCCCAACTGTTTGGTCGTTGTGGTATTCGCCACGATAGTGCAAAGCGCCATTTGGATGTTTCACAATTGAAAATCCTTCACGTAATCCATGCTCATAATTGGTTACAGACAATTCGTTTCCACCTTCTGAATAGAACGTCCAAACACCATGACGTTTTTTATTCTCATCTTGTCCGCCTTTGTATTTTACTTGCTTTTTGCCAGGGTACCATTCGTGATAAATTCCATCCTTGACTTCAATTAGAACTTCCTCTTTCTCTTTTTTTGGTTTTTCATCACTTCCATCAGTGCATGATGCAGCGAAAAGCAAGACAGCAAACAATAGTAGATTTTTCATTTTAAGTTTATTTTTCTCTTTGAGTCGTGTACTCTACAAGTCCAATGATTGAGCTTTTTGCTTGAGATTCTGGAAATTGAATCAACATATCTAGCGCTTGCTGTTTAATTTCCATCATTTTCTTGTGCGCATATTCGAGTCCACCGTGAGTTGTGACCAATTCAATGGCTCGATTGACGTATTTTTTGTCTTCGTTTTTATTTTTCACAATGTAAATGAGCTCTTTTCTCACTTCTTTGGGTGCAGAATTTAACGTGTAGATAAGTGGCAAGGTCATTTTTCGCTCACGAATATCAAGGCCTGTCGGTTTACCTATTTTACCTGGCGTTCCATAATCGAATATGTCATCTTTTATTTGGAATGCCAAACCTACAAGTTCTCCGAAACGTTGCATGTGCAGTGCAATG
>CAISOQ010000072.1 GCA_903887095.1 uncultured Flavobacteriia bacterium | reverse complement strand
TGTGCTGTTTGACCATTTGACCATCCGTAAGAATATGGTTCTGTTCCGCCTGTAACGGTTGCATCAATCGTACCCAATTGCACATCAGTTCCAGCAATAACAGCATTAATCACTAACGGTTCAGCAGGCTCCGATACTGAGAAATTTTCAGAAATCGAACAGCCATTTTGGTCTTCAACTGTTAATTGAAAATCTCCAGCTTGTAGGTCAAATAAATCCTGTACCTCTGATTGGTTATTCCATGAATAAACATTGTTTCCTGCCCCTCCAGTAACTGTGATGTCTATTGCACCGTTATTTCCGCCAGCACATGAAACATTGAAAATATTTGAGTTAATTTGCAACGCATTAGGTTCTTGAACATTAATTACATGAATTGCAGGACAATTATTTCCATCCTTCACATAAACCATGTAAAAACCACCAGACAAATCATTAAAAATATTGGATGTTTGATAATTCAATCCACCAATACTGTATTGATAAGCTCCTACACCACCTGATGCAGTCAATGTAATTGATCCATTCTGTGAACCATGACAAGTAACATTCAACACTCCAGAACTAAAGGCTACAGGAGTTGGCTCTGTAACAGACATAAAAATAAAGCTTGAGCAACCTGCAGCATCTCGGACAATGACTTTATAAATCCCTGCAGTAAGTCCATTAAAAATGTTACTTGATTGGAAAGTCTGACCATTATCAACACTATAAGCCAATGCACCAGAACCACCAGCAGCAAAGATCGTTGCAGATCCGTTATTGCCTCCATGACAAGTTACATTCTGAACCGTTTTCGTAATTGCAAATGGATTTGGCTCTTGAATTACCATTGTTTCTGTTCCAATACAACCATTTGCATCTTTTACATAAATAGTATAGCTACCAGCAGTTAATCCTGTAAAAGAAGGAGAAGCATACCAGTTTTGAGCATTGATACTGTAAAGGAGCACTCCTGTACCACCTGTTACTGAATTAACTACTATACTTCCGTCATTTCCATCATTACATGCAACATCCGTAAATCCAATTGAATTAATAACAGGACCATTTGCATCAACAATTGTTTTAGACAACACATCCGTACATCCAGCACCATCTTTAACAGAAATAAAATAGGTTGCAGCATTAAGGCCAGTGAATGATCCTGTTGAATTGTAACTTTGACCATCCAAACTGTATAAATATCCTGAACCAGAACCTCCTGATACAATTGCAAGCAATGCACCGTTGCTATTTCCGCAAGTAGCATTTGTTGCAGTCACAGACCCGCTGATTTGAGTTGGCTGTGAAATTGCCAATTGCCCTGTATACAAGCAATTATGATCATCCCTCACTGTGAAATCGTAATTTCCTGCTGAAAGATTTGAGAAAAGTGGTGATGGTTGAAAATCTTGGTCATTCAAGCTGTAAGAATAATTCCCTGCACCTCCTGCAGCAACAATTTGAGCCATCCCATCAGTTTCATTATAACATGAAGCATCAGTTGTGGTAAATATAGCTGCCACTGGCTGAACTGCTTGAATAGTAAATTGATTACTCACAACACAACTTGCGGCATCTTTTGCATAAATGGTGTAATTTCCATCTCCCAAACCACTGAATTGCGGATTTGATTGGTAGGATGTTCCATTCAAACTATATGAGAAAGTTCCAATTCCACCGGATATTGATTGAACCAAAAGTTGACCATCATTAGATCCTGCACATGTTTCTTTTACTGCTGTTGCGCTAAAGAAAATAGAAGCAGGCTCACTCAAAGTGACATTAAATCCTCTAGAACAACCAGCAGCATCTTTTACCATCACAGCATACGTTCCAGCTGACAACCCACTGAATGTAGCACTACTTTGATAAGTTGTTCCACCATTTATACTAAACTGACTCACACCTGTACCACCTGATGAAGTAAGCTGAATCGAACCATCAGCACTGCCATGACAACTGATATTTGACTTTCCTATAAGCGTCAATGATGGTGATCCAAAGTTGTTCACGCTAACTCTGTTTGTGCTAACACAACCATTTGCATCCTTCGCTGAAACGGTATATGTTCCTGCACCAAGTCCAGAAAATGTACCCGATGATTGGTATGCTCCAGAATTCAATTTATACAAGATTGTGCCCACACCTCCATTTGCAGCAGCAAGAATACTTCCATCTGTTCCTCCACAATTCGCATTCGTTGATGACAAAGTTGTAAAATTGATTGCAGGTGGTTCATGAATAGTATAGATCGATGTGTTTATGCATCCTAATGCATCTTTCACATACAAAGTATCTGTACCTGCCGTTAAATTAGAAAACACAGTAAGATCTTGAAAATGATCACCGTCAATACTATAGGCATATGGCATAGCACCACCTGAACTTAGGGCAGTCATACTTCCATCTGCATTTCCATTGCAAGTTGCATCAATAACTGATGCCGTTGTTGCTGATAAGCCCACGGATACTGGAAATTGATAGGTATTTGAACATGCGCCCGACCATCCATCAATTGTGACAGTCAAGGAAACATTGTATTGTCCGGCAACATTAAACGCATGTGATGGATTTTCAAGGTGTGAAACAAGTGAACCATCACCGAAACTCCATGTATAAAGATGTTCTTGTCCGTCATAACCATTTGCCAATATTCTATTAAACATCGTGTCTTTCGAAAAATCACTTGCATTATTGAACACAGCAGCGCTTGAAACAGCCAAACAATGACTTGCCGATTCTATCATTGGAGAAATGAAATTTGTCATTTCTGGAACTAAGTAAAAATCGCCGTCTTTGTCGAAGTTCGTAATGGCACTTGTCCAATTATTACCGGTTGAAGTTCCCGCCAATGAAGCAAGATCAGCTCCCGCTCCTTCACCATCTCCTGTATATAACAATTGAAAACTGTTACCCCATGGATAAGCATTCATGACCGTTACACCAACTGCAAAATCGTCATTTACAAATGTCCCGCCGTCAGGTAGACTCACAGTAATGTAGCCATTGTCATTATCTGTTGCCCAAAAAATGGCATCTTGATACGCAAGCTCTGATTTTGGTCGTCCGGCTAAATCAATACTGTAGATATAAACTCTCAAAGGTACACCCCCCGAGCCAGGGAAGGAACCATACACTCTGACACTACTTACTTTTCCTGGTCCAGAATAATAATAGGTTTGAGCGGCCTTTTCTTCGTGACCGGCAACCAATTCAAAATTCCCTAATCCCTCTGTATTTTTTGAGCTAACATAACCGTTCACATCCGAACATGAGGATGTTTGCGATCGGGCTCCCATAAGGCCCAAAAAGAAGGCCATTGCAACGTGAGTAATCCTTTTCATCTTGTTTTTTATTTGATTTGACATATTAATTAATGCATCGAAGCTAGAGGGAGTATTTTGAGACAACAACTTTTTTCAATAAACTAATCAGAAAGCTCAATAAGCCATATTCAAGTGAATGCTATTCTGAACTTTGGATTTTACTACCTTTGCACAAAGATTTATTTTATGGCAGAGGTTGGAATCATCATGGGAAGCGCATCTGATTTGCCTGTAATGCAGGATGCAGCAGATATACTTAAAGAGTTTGGAATAAGTTATGAAATGAACATTGTTTCAGCCCATAGAACACCAGAATTAATGTTCGAATACGCTAAATCTGCACATAAAAAAGGATTGAAAGTAATTATCGCTGGAGCAGGTGGAGCAGCCCACTTACCGGGAATGACAGCTTCTTTGACTCCCCTACCTGTAATTGGTGTTCCAGTAAAATCTTCTAATTCGATTGATGGTTGGGATAGTATTTTATCAATTCTTCAAATGCCAAATGGCATTCCTGTTGCCACTGTTGCGTTGAATGCATCAAAAAATGCAGGCATCCTTGCTGCTAAAATTATGGGGCATCAAACCCTGAGATTCTTTCAAAATTATCGGAATACATGGAAGAACTCAAAGCAAAAGTTTTAGAGAGTGCTGAAAAACTGAAATGATTAATCGTAAAGCAAGTACTTTGAGCGAATTTTCTTAAATTCTTCTAGTCCTGGCTTCCAAGTTTCTCTTATTTCCTTTGACGTCCAGCCTGCATAAATCTGGTCCTTCAATTTGGCAGTTCCAGCAAGACGATTAAAAAAACTGACCTGATCAATAAACGGCATAGAATCTCCTAGTAACTCCTTTGCATTTATAAGATAGGTGAGGTTAATTTCATATTTCCTTTTAGTCATTGTACCATGTAAATCAATTCCATGACACAACCTGTTTTCATACATTGGGTTCTTTGCCCCCAACTGAGCAATTGGTGTAAAGGAAAATGATTCTTTTGGAAAATTCGGGTGGCCATAAACTTCGAAGGGTCGATTTGTGCCACGACCAACACTTATTGTTGTAGCTTCAAATAAGCAAAGACTTGGATAAAAAGAAATAGCCTCTTCCGATCGGAGATTTGGAGACGGAGGAACGGGAAGCACATATTTTGTTTTATGCGTGTAATTTTTACAAGGTATTACCCATAATTTGCATTTCAAGTTGTCATCCAACCAATTTTCACCATTGATCATCATTGCATACTCGCCGATAGTCATGCCATAAACGATCGGAACGGGATGCATCCCAATAAAAGACCTGAACTCTGGTTCTCGAACTGGACCATCTACATAATGCCCGTTAGGATTCGGACGATCTAGCACCACCAGTTGTTTTTTGTTCTCCGCACAAGCTTCCATTACATAATGCAATGTAGAGATGTATGTGTAAAATCGAACACCAACATCTTGTATATCATAAATCACAATATCAATATCCGAGAGCTGATCACGTTGTGGCTTCTTATTTTGACCATAAAGAGAAATAATCGGTAACCCTGTCTTCTCATCCGTTGTACTATGTATTTTTTCTCCTGCATCTCCATCCCCTCGAAATCCATGTTCGGGTGCAAAGACTTTTAATACGTTTAATTTCAAAGCCAATAAAGTATCGACTAAATGCACATTCCCTACCATTGATGTTTGATTACCAACGACAGCAATGCGATAATCTTTCAATGAATCCAAGAATAGGTGTAATCGATCTATTCCCAATACTGGATGATGTATTGTATGGTGTAGAGCAACATCTTCACGAATACTACCTTCATTTGTAGGAACAGTCTCATTGATAACATATGTCTCCTTGGAGTTAACCTTCTTTTTTCCAGGCACACTGCACGACGAAACAATCAAAAGGAGCAAAATACTTTTAAGGCACGAAAGCTTTATGTACTTTAGCGCACTAAAAAATAAGGGATTGTCTTTTGAATATTTCATATCAAGAAAACTGCTCAGAAGCGAAATACAAAATAAAAAAGTTTCAAGGCCCATAGTTCGCATATCTGTTACAAGTATTGCACTAGCTATTGTTGTTAACTTAATTACAATTGCTGTTGTAACCGGATTTCAACACGAAATTCGAAATAAGGTTTCGGGTTTTGGATCCCATCTTTTTATCATGTCTTCCGGAGAAAGCAGCATTTATGAATGTGAACCTATCCTCAAAGATCAGGCCTTTTTACAAGGTGTCAAAAACAACGAAAACATCCGAACGATTAATTATGTAGCATACAAGCCAGTTCTTTTTCAATCTGAAAAAAAGGAGCGCAGTATCGCAACTCAAAAAAAAGACACCTCATACATTCAACAAGAAATTATTGGTGCTGTTTTAAAAGGAGTTGATTCGAATTACGATTTAAGTTTCTTTCGAAAGAATTTAAAAAAAGGGCGACTTCCAAATTTTAATAAAAAAGAACCAAATAATGAATTGATCCTTTCAGAGCAAATTGCAAATGATCTTAATTTAAAATTAAATGATGATGTCCGCGCATTTTTCGTTAAAAACCACCTGTTAAACGAATTTTTAAATTAGTCGGCATTTACAGAACTGGCCTTGAAGAATTTGACCGAAAAATTGCAATTGGCGATATCCGCATTGTTCAAGAATTAAATGATTGGGGCATTAAGGCTTCTATAGAAGTAGCTGATACTTTAGCCTCTGGACAGCTCATTATTCGAGCCAATGTGCAAGGTGGAAATGGTAACTATCGCTACGACTGGGGCAAAGGATATGAGACTTATGCAGGTTTTACAATTTGCCCGTATAAAGACACTACTATACGATTAATCGCTTCAGATTATTTTTCAGATATCTCTGGAAAAAATGAAAAGACTAGCATTCCAGATACTGCTGAATTAACCATAAAAGTTGAAGGAGAAGCATTTTCAATATGTAGCTTCCAATTAAACAATGAAGGCAATTTAATGCGATCTTTCCTTTCCAATGATGGAAAACATTTTTCAATTGATGCAGGATCCAAAACACTGGTTTTCCAACAAAAAAATGGTTTGGGAAGCTCCTCAAATTATGTGGGGGGATATGAACTAACAGTGAAAGATTGGGAGCAATTGAACAAAACCACTACGGAGCTTAAAAAACGCCTTGAACTTTTCCCAAATGAGCACAATGAAACGATAGCAGTGCAAAGCATTGAAGAATCTCAAAGCGATATTTTTGTTTGGTTAGGTTTTCTTGACATCAATGTATTTATCATTTTAACACTGATGATTCTCATCGGCATTATAAATATGGGTTCTGCTCTTCTTGTAATGATACTCGTTCGAAGCAATTTTATTGGACTTATGAAAGCAATGGGTGCCACAAACTGGGAAATAAGAAAGATTTTCTTGTACCAAGCAGGATTCCTAATTTTAAGGGGAATGCTAATTGGTAATATTGTTGGGTTAGCACTTTGTGTTGGACAAAAATACTTCGGAATATTTAGCTTAAATCCAGAAATCTATTACCTTGATAAGGTACCGGTTGAATTCAATTTGATTTCAATTTTACTACTAAACGTCGGAACATTAATTGTTTGTATTTCTGCGTTAATTATTCCGAGTATTGTTATAAGTAGAGTGAATCCAGTTAAGGCGATAAAGTTCAATTAATCATTGATTATAAGATTATGATTCTATTTCTATTTTTTAATTATTGAAATAGTACCTTTTTTCAACCCCTTTCCGTTACCGAAGTCAAGTATATAATAATAGGACCCTACGGGAAGCGCGTTTCCACCGTAATTACCGTCCCATGGCCTGCCTTCATAATTACCTTTATCAGACTCATATACCTTATCCCCCCAGCGACTATAAACCATTACTTGATTATCAGGGTATACTTCATCCAAATCAATAATTTGCCAAACATCATTCATCTCATCACCATTTGGGGTAAACGCAGATGGAATTACAATTTCACAATCAATAATTGTAATTTGAATTGCACTTACTGGACCTTCACATCCATTTTCATTTTCTGTGATATAATAAACAGATGTTCCCAAAATAAATTCTGGCATTAATGAATTACCGGTACCAATCTCATTTAATAAGTTGACATCCGAATACCATATAAATATGCCTGTCCCTCCAGATACAGTCATTGTTGCAAGTTCTGATCCTCTGCAATATATTGTGTCCTGTGATGTAAGCGGTTTCAATGGTAATTCTTTTATAGTAACTGTTAATGAGCCACTAGCACTGCAGGTGCCGTTCACAGCCTGAACATAGTACGTTCCTGCTCCCACTGCTGATGGGCTAACAACTGCTGTGCT
>CAISOQ010000071.1 GCA_903887095.1 uncultured Flavobacteriia bacterium | reverse complement strand
CGATTTCTACCAAACGAACATTCCAGGATTTTATGCAATTGGCGATGTTATTCCAACTCCAGCCTTGGCACACGTTGCATCAGCAGACGGAATCATTTGTGTTGAAAAAATCGCTGGACATCATCCGGAACCTTTGGATTATAAAAATATTCCTGGTTGTACTTACTGTTCACCTGAAATTGCATCTGTTGGTTACACTGAAAAAGCTGCAAAAGAAGCTGGTTTCGATATTAAAATCGGTAAATTTCCTTTCTCTGCCTCAGGTAAAGCAAGTGCAGCAGGAGCTAAAGATGGTTTCGTGAAACTTATTTTCGATGCGAAATACGGTGAAATACTTGGAGCTCATATGATTGGAGCGAATGTGACAGAGATGATCGCTGAGATCGTAGCGATCCGAAAATTAGAAACTACTGGAGAAGAATTGATTAAAACGGTTCACCCGCATCCAACAATGTCTGAAGCTATAATGGAAGCTGCAGCTGCGGCATATGGAGAGGTGATTCACCTTTAATAAAAAGTCTTTGTAAGAAGAAAAACGTCGGGGAAACTCGGCGTTTTTTTATTTTACCACCAAAACTTGATTTTTAACAAATCCGCCCTCTAAGCAGCAAAAATCAAGTCGACCAACTTGTACTCCGCCATATCCTGCCTGATTAATTAAAACTGTTTCCCCTTCCAAATTTTTAGCTTCAAAGGGTTTATCCAAGAATGTATGGGTATGCCCACCAAGAATCAAATGAATATTCTTTGTTTTAGAAGCAAGCACCTTGTCCGACACTTTGTTGTCAGTATATTCAAATCCCAAATGAGAAAGACATATAATTAAATCACATCCTTTCTTTTTGAGCAATGCTGCTTGTTCGTTTGCAGTTTTGATAGGATCCAAGTAGCTGGTTTTTCCATACTTTGAATCAGGTACCAAACCATTTAATTCAACACCAATTCCAAAGACACCTATATTCATTTTATTTCTTTCCAATACAACATGCTGAAGCAATTGGTCCTTCAAAATTGTATCACTAAAATCATAATTCGCGCAAACAAATGGGAATTTTGCATGCTGCTTGGCTTTTAAAAATCCATCCATTCCACCATCGAAATCGTGATTTCCCATGGTTGCGACATCATATCCCAATTCAGACATCAACTTCATTTCCAAAACGCCTCCAAACATATTGAAATACGGAGTGCCTTGAAAAATATCTCCCGCATCCAAAATAATTACGTTTTCTTCTTCCGATTTGATTTTCTGAAACAGCTCAAATCTTTTTGCTACACCTCCTTGATTGGGATATTTTGCATGATTTGAAGGAAAGGCGTCTATATTGGAATGTGTGTCATTGGTATGGAGAATTGTTATCTTTCGACTTCTTTTTTCTGATGAAGCCAAGACATTTCCACTAACAAGAAAAGCGCCTAGGACTATACCTCCTCTTTGGACAAAATCTCTCCTTTTCATGTTAATTCATTATTCGCTTTGTCGTATCGACGTATAATTCTTTTTGTTCCCTTGCTTCGGTAATAAGCGCATCTCGCATCAATTTGCCCGTAAGGTTGGTTTCCGTTCGTTTCTTGAAAAACTCCATATTGTCGCCACCTTTCATAAGGTAATCTGATGTGATCACCCAAAAATGGGTCGTATTTTCTCTCCAACCATTAATTTCTAATTTTCCATTAATCATTTTTGCATTTGCAATAGGCTCCCCACCTGATTTAAGTATTGCCCGTTCAATTTCTGGTAATACTTCGGCAGGAAACTGCACCCAAACAATCTCATTGTCAAATGGCATCAATTTGAACATATCGCCTAAAGTAACATCTCCTATATTTAATGTATTTCTGATGCCTCCTGTATTTAAAAGGCAGAAAGTCGGAGTCGAAAGCCTGACTGTTTTTGTCTGATTGGCAAAAACGGCATCTGCCACCCAATTCATTAAACTAGACGATGGTCGTTGTGCTATCAAATTAAAATTCGAATGCGCTAGTACCTCTCCCATTTCCTTGTTTACAGAATCTCGGTAAGGAGCAACAATACTGTCGATACTTTGATTTACAGAGAATCGATCATCTACTTTAACGTTCTGCGCATCAACAGAAGTCTGTTTAACAGAAGAGCAGGCCCAAAGACCTGCTCCAATAATTCCTATAAATAAAAACCTTTTCATCATTCTATTACAACTTTACGCTGCGCAGCTCCAAGAGGGGTAGTAACTTTTAAAATGTATGATCCTGTTTTGTAATCGCTTCCCTGAAGAATCAATACTGGCAAGCTCAATTCATCTTTCGTTTCAACTACTCGTCCTTGCATGTCTACAATTTCGTATGAAACAATCTCTGTGCCATTAACTTGAACATAGATCTTATTATTTGAAGGAACTGGGAAAACAACAAAATTCGCATCAAGTTTTTCCTCCAATCCAGACAAACATCCTGTCGCATCATAAGTCATATCTGTAAATTTCACGAAACAAGCAAAATCAACCGAGTCGATGTATGGATTGCGGTTTCCTTGTACACTGTATACATATTCATTGCGTGCAATCTCATAATTATCTGGCAAGTCATTAAAATGCCAGTTCTTCAATGAAGCTTCATTTTGAAGAATTCCAGGATACGCTGCCGTTGGAGGAATATGCCAGTTGTTTCCAGAGACACCATTGTAACACGTTGACATATAGAAGATAGCACGGGCAGCATTTCCCTTTTGTTTTGCTCTTGGCTCGTAAACAAGCTGCGTGCCATTATAACCTACGTTACCCTCGAGGTAATTAAAAACATTATCACCCGTAATATCCATCAGAGGTAAATTACTTCTAGGTATGTTGGCATTTTGAAGATTCGTAGGATATAAATTGTGTTGATCCGTGTATTCCGGTAATTCTGGACTGTCACATGGATATGTTGGCATCCACGAATGAGGGAAACTATGTTCTCTTGAATAACCTTGTGCTGTCCAATCGAATGGATCATTAAAAACCTTGTTCTCACCTGAATAAGCACAAGTTACGAATGATTGACCTGCAGTTGTATCCTTAATCTCAAACTGATTCATCATTGTCTGCTTGAAATTGAAATACGAGATAAAGTTGTGAGGATTAATCAACGATGATAAATCAGAAAGCAAACTTGATGAATTAGTTGAAATACCATTGTAGTAAGTACCAATTTGAGCACCAAGACTTGTTGTACTGCCTGTTGCAGGAGCTGTCGTTAGGTAATTTTCAAAACCTTCTGGTCCATTGAATGCGTATACAGAAAAATAGTAATTTTGATTTGCAATCACACCTCTTGGTGTAAAAGAAGTTCCAGATCCTGCATAAGCAACCTTCGCATCGCCCAACCAATCTCCACGTTTGTAGGTTGTTCCATCAATTGGTACCGCAGTAATTGGGCTGCCAGTTTTCCATAACACCAGGTAATTGTCTGCATTTGTGCCAGCAGTATATTGGCCACCTACTGAATAAGCTTCGACCAATGGAAAAGAAAGGTTAGAAGGGTTTGATGTTGGTTGAGTTGCAAGATTGTCTGTTCCAACTGCCACAAGATTGATTACATAAGGATTTTCATCTGGATCATTCGAAGCGATGCTTAAGGTTGCAACTCTAGTTCCAGTGCCTGTTGGTGTGTAATTAAGTGTATAAGAATTTGATCCCAACGCCGCCACTGAACCTGCAACAATACTTGTTGTAAACTCAGAAGCATTGGTTCCAGACAATGTTGCGCCAGAAATGCTTAGTGAACCTATACCAGCGTTTACAATTACCAAAGGCGTAGAGGAAGTATTTCCGACAATATAAGTGCTGTTATTTAAAACGGTATTGCCATTCAATTTCACATTGATTTCCTGACTTGGTGCAACGTATGCGAAAATATCATTCAAGTTACGAGGGACAAGCTGATAATTTGCGTTAAACTGGCCCATTAAACCAATAATTGAAACTGCTCCAGTAGGAATACTCGTTCCATCAATATTTGTTGTCGAATTGATACGGACATCAAATGTATTGGTGCCATCCGTAATTTGAACCGTGGTATTACTTCCAGTAGCCCCAAATGTACCAGTGGTAACAAATGTTACATTATCTATTCTAACGAGTTGCGCTTCTAATGACTCACCTGCACTCGAAATCGGAATCACCAATGGCGTTGGATTCACAACTGCATTCCCATGATTCGTGTAACTAGTTGTTGGTGAAATCTCCAACAATCCACTAAAATCGAACAATGTACCTGTGGCAGTAATTGTATCACCGCGCTGAACACTGCTCAATGTTGACCCATAGGCAGGAATTGCACCCGTTGCATCCTGGATATATCGAATACTACCCAGTTCGGAACCATTTGTTACAACACCGTGAACGGTTACTGTTTGCCCGATTCCCATTTGCCGTGCATCTGAAATGTTCGATTGTGCATTGGCCACGGTGCCGCCAAAAATTGCTAGGCTCAAGAATGTAAAAATTCTTTTCATTTTTTCTAAGTTTTAAAATTGTAAAGCTATGGATAGGTTAAAGCGAAAGCCTCCACCAAACATTACCGTTGCAGATTGTGCATTGGAATCATTGTAAGGTGCATTGCCATTGTCGCTCGCATCAGCGATGAAATTATTTCTCAATTTACTGCTGCCAAATAATGAACCCATATCTGTAAGATTGGTTATGTTACCTGAAAAGAGTAAATCGTATTTTTTTAAATCCACTTTGTGCCCTGCAAATAAATTCATTAAATAGTAGGAAGGTATCATCCATGCTTCTCTTCCACCGTTTGCACCTTGCAAAAAGAATGGATTAAAATTAGAATAATAACGATCAAAATATTGGAATTGAACTTTAAAATAAGTTGACTTAAAGGGTTCGTATCTTGCTGCAATTGCAAATGATGTTTGAGCGGCATCACCAACGTGTACTCCTTTGGCATCAAATGTCAAGGAATAATCATACTGCGCAACATATACTGTTTGACTTGAGTTCCAAATCCAATTTCCATAGGAGAACATCAATTCACCTAACCATTTTTTATTGAATTTACAAGCCATGTCCAATTCTCCACCAACGTGAATAGCATCCATTCCATTTATATTGATTGCAACCGTTTCAGTTGGATCTTGAGGGTCTGGAACCGATACTCCGTAAGGGAATGGCTTATTTTGCCAATTCGTAAAATAAGCATTCAGATTTAACCCAAAAATTTCATCTGCATAATTACATCCTCCTTCTAGGGCCAAGATTTTTTCATTCAAAATCTCTTTAAAAAAGGTATTTGTGGAATTGTCAATCACATTACTGAATTGTGGTGTTCGGTTCAAATAACCAGTATTCATATAGACAGTAGCATTATCTGTCAGCGAATAACTTCCACCTACTTTGATAGTCATGCCGGGGAGGTATTTCCAATCAGTTTGAAAGAATTGAACACCCGATGAATTTTGAGTATATGTTTGG
>CAISOQ010000070.1 GCA_903887095.1 uncultured Flavobacteriia bacterium | reverse complement strand
CGTGCTTAACACCTCTGCATTGCACACAATTATGAGTTGCTTCAATCATAACTGCTACACCTTTATTGTTTTCAATAAGCTCATCTATTGCGTGATGAATTGCTACTGTCAATTGTTCTTGAATTGCACCTCTTCTACCAAAATGCTCTACAACACGATTCAATTTACTTAAACCGATAACATTGCTATTTTCACCTGGAATATATGCAACATGAACAAGACCGGAAATGGTTTGATGATGATGGCTACACATTGAAGTTAATGGAATACCTCCTTCAAATACAATGCCATCATATCCGTCACTAGGAAATGCTGTGATTCCTGACATTGGATTGTATCTACCAGCCCATAAATCATTAACATATGCTTTTGCAACTCTGCGTGGAGTGTCAGATGAATTTGGATCTAATTGCCATACCACACCTAATGCAGTTAAAAAATTACCATAATGGTGAGCTGCATCATCAATTATTTCTTGTTTTTCTTTATCAGTCAACTGAGCATCGGGCCCAAACATTATTTGTTTAGTTGCTAATTGAGTTGATATACCATTAGCAAAACCAGATTGAACTAGTTCTAATTTCTTTTGTTGTTTGTCTGTCATAACTTGTTTTCTTTTTATAATATAAGAAATTTTATTGTATTTTCAAAGTCGTATTGCCTTTTTTATGTGCTGGCTCATACGGACAATGTTTACATCCATTACCACAACATGATCCACGTTTTTGATGATATGCTTCAGTCATTACCAATTGACTATTTTCATTGTAATAAAACTCATCCGGAGAGAGCTTGTTTCCAAACTCCCTCACATAGAGTTGATATATCCAATCATGTTGAGTAGGTACCATCATTATTTAATCTCGCATGCACCACCTGCACAAGCTAATTCACCTGATAGGTCCGTGTTATCATCTAATTCAATTACGTTGCTTAAATCTATATTATGAAGTGATTTCATCATCGTTTCATATGTTTCAGGAGTACAATCTTCAAATGGTGCTTGAGTATATGTTCCACCGTTATATGGTAATACACTTAATCCATTATAATGATCTCGATTTGTCCACATCCATTCGCCAGCCAAATCCCATTCATCATCGCGCAAAGAAACTGTAGCCGATACGTTGTGTGTATTGTTGCCACTTCTATGTCCCGGTTTAACCCATTCCAAATGTACTTTCTTGATACGATCTAATAATGCAAATGGAGATTCGGTTCTTAGAATTGCACCTTCCGGAGCTTTTTGTGGAATAGAAATAACTGCCGTATCGTGTGGACGGAAATATTCATCTTCTACTAGTTCTGGATGATTAGTTGCTAAATAAGAATATATTGCTTCATTTTTTCCAACACGGATTCTTCTTATATAATAATCATTGTGCCATGCATGTATTCCCGATGATGTACCTAATGCTAATGAAGTTGTTCCTGCTGGTTTAACTGTGGTTGTACGAGCTGAACGATTAATTCCTATTAAGTTTGCAACTCTTTCATTTTCAATTTTAACTGCTTTTGCGGCAGCTTTCATATCATATCCTAATACAACACCAGAACCAATGCCTGTCATAGATACGCCAATCAATGCATCTTTTTCAGTTGTACGTTGCCAAATTGGACGAAGGTAATGAAAACTTGTATATCCTGCTTGAAGTGTTCCAATAAATGCTGCTGCTTTTACTCGAGCTTCTAAATCTTCTTGTGATTCAATATCCGATGCATTTACTTCACATAGGTTGCAGAATTGGAATGGACGTAGTGCAATTTCACAACATGGATTAGTTCCCCAATCTTTATCATTTGTTAGATAAATTCCTGGTTCTCCAGCTCCTGATAATTCAACGCGTTTCCAAAGATCCATAAAGAATTCTTTTGTAAGTTTATGTCTCATCAATGTTGCTGAATTATTTGCTCGGCCTCTTTGTGGATTAATTTCCCACCAATTGCCTGATTTGCATGCAATCATTTCTTCATCGTCTGCACTAAATAAAGATATAAGTGCCGCTCGACGAATGCCGCCGGCTAATACTGCATCTGCAACGTGACAAACCATATCGTGCACTTCAATTGGAGATAATTTATCGCCATCTTCTTTTGCATCTAAGATACCTTGCAATTTAATTAAACATTCTTTGGGTGGTTGTGGTCCTGGAGCTTTTCCGCCAGATGTAACTAAGCGTGCTCCTTTTTGACGAATGTCAGAAAAATCAAATGCAAATGATGATCCGCCCGTAAAATATGATTTAACTAATACCTTTACTGCATCTGCCCAACCTTCAATTGAATCAGCAATTAGATATCGACGAGTCTTTTTTGGATTTGGTTTATGTATTTCTGGTAATTTTTCTACATGATGTTTTTGTACCGAATATCCTACACCAGTACCGCCTAATAATAGAAACATTGCTTCACCAAATGCTCTATGATCATCAATTGGCAAATATGCACAGTTATAGATACGATTAGGAGAAATTTCAATTGGCTTTCCACCAAATTGCAAACTACGCATCGAAGGCAATACTTTTTTTGCATATACAAACTCATATGCTTTTTCAATTTCATCCACTAAGTGCGGATAAGTTTTTTGATGCATTTGTTTGTTTCTTGTAACTAATTCTTCCCACGTCTCTCGACGATTGAGTTCAGGAAGATATTTGGCATACTTCATGTATACCGTAATTTCACTCAAAATTTTGTTTGAAATCTCCATTGTTTGTAATCTCGTTTTTAATAAATTTATAAATTGTTTTTAGACAAAAAAAGGCCGGAAATGATTCCGTGCCTAATTTTATATAAATATGTCTTAACCTAATGTTCCGCCCAAATCTTTGAACTTTTGAGCCAAATTTTTCTTAATTAAATTTTCACCCGTTTTCATTACTTGAGTAGTTTGTTTACCTTGGGTTGTCTGCGGTTCAAAAAATTGGAATTGACCATTATTTGTATTGATTTTACTAGGTAATGTAATACCATCTGGACCAAATCTATTTTTAATAACATGGCCTCTTCCTGTACCTGACATTTTATCTTCTACTTTTCTAGAAAGTGACATTAAAAAATCAGCAACCATTACTTTTCCGTATGATGATGCAATTTTATCTGCTTCAATAACATCTTCTTCTAATGCCGATCTCCCTGCTTGTGATGCAGTCCATACCGGGATGTCATATTCCCCTGCCATTCCTCTTAACTCTTCGTAAAGTTCTTCTAAGGCTTCGTGCTTGTCCTTTTTTGTATTGATTTTCAACAAGTCACCATAATCTACAATTACAAGCGCTGGAGTTTTGCCTAACATGATTGTTTTTTCTAAATGTGCCTTTAAACCCATTATACCAACAGACTTGGTTGGAAAATATTTAACAATCAAATCACCACTCAATGCATTCATTTTTTCTTGTACTGTGTCCTGATGATGTTTCAATGTTTGAGCATTAATACCTGTTAATACAGAATCATATCGTTGACCTACATAATTTTCATTGAGCTCCAATGTATAATGTATAACGGTATGTCCTGCGCGCATTGCATTTGCACCAATATTAATAAGCATCCATGATTTACCAATACCAGCAGGAGCCATTACTACTCCTAATTCACCCCGAGCTAATCCTCCATCCATTAAATCATCAACAACATCCCAACCCGTAGTAATAGTATGTCTAGATGATTCTGCATATCTAGCTGAAATATTTGCCTTATAATCTAATCCAATATTGGTATCAGCACCAGCTTTCATTGCATCATCAATCTTGCTTTTTATTTCATCATAGTTACCCATTTTGAGTAATCCTACCGAATCCATAATAGCTCGTTTAATTTCTTGATTTTTACAAAATTTAAGAATTTCATCTTTAACAAAAGAAAGATCATCGGATTCCATAAATCGGAATACTTCTTTCAATTGCTCCATTATT
>CAISOQ010000069.1 GCA_903887095.1 uncultured Flavobacteriia bacterium | reverse complement strand
GAAGTGATTTTTTGCTGTTCATAGATTTGTTATTGTGGACGTAAAGATGATTGATTTTATTTTAATGTTCACGAATAAGAAAATGTTTTTTCTATTCGCCGCCTAAATTTCAAAGGCCGAAATTTATGAAGATCAGTTGTGTTTATCATTTTCCTTGCACCTAGAAATATATGCTGGGTCGGATGCCGTCTCCATCCTGTCAAAACATTTAAATCTATTGTCTGTACCCTTTAGAACTTTGTCGCATGCAACAATTGGTTCGATTCCTCTATGTTCTAGATTATAGAGCAGTACATGAAAACCAACTAACAAATCTGCCGAAGTTAAACTTTGTCTTGGCCCAACAACATATTCAATTTTCAGACAATTCCAAAACATGTCATAGTGTAATACTCCCCTTTTGTTGGACCAAAAGGTTGTGTTGCTAAGTTAAACATTTTATTCTTTTAGGCTGCTTTTTTATTTAGAGATTGTTCATAGCGTTCGAGAGGAGACATTTTAATTGACTGGTGTTTTTTCTGATGGTAGTAGTCAATATGTTTACGCACCCCCTCGTAAAGTTCAAATCCATTGTCACAAGGGTTGAGGTAGATGTAATCATACTTAATTGTCTTCCAAAAGCGTTCTATCCAGGCATTGTCCGTTGCTCTTCCTTTTCCATCCATTGAGACCTTTATCCCGTTCTTTTTTAAGTAATTCGTCCAATCAAAACTTGTGTACTGCGACCCTTGATCTGAGTTCACGATTTCAGGCTTACCATGGGTTCTAATCGCATCGTCTAGTACACCGATACACCATTTTTTAGTCATGCTATTACTTATTCCCCAACCCATTATTCTTCGGCTGTAAACATCAATAACGGCTGTCATGTACAAAAACCCTTTGGCCATGGGGATGTAAGTAATATCAGTGCACCAGACCTGATTCGCGTGGGTGATTTTTAAGCCTCGGAGTAAATACGGTCTAATAAATTCCTTCACGGCATTCTTCGTGAGATTTCTACGCCTGTAAATGGCCTCATAACCCATTACTTTAAACAACCTTCTTATCCGCTTTGGCCCCACTGGATAGCCGTCAGCTCTCAAAAGATTAACCATGGAAACAACCCCTTCTGTTGGATGATCAAGTAAGTGCTTATCCATGATACCCATCATTTTTATATTTTCTGGTTTCTCAGGAAGAGGTGCGTAATACAAGGAACTTCGAGGTATATTCAATACCGCACATTGTTTACGAAGGGATAATTTCTTGTCCCGCGGATTAATCATTTCCATTCGCTTTCGGGTATCCCCAATCTGCGCGCACTTTTTTTTAAAAAGTCATTCTCAACTTTCAGTTGACCAATTTGCGCATAAAGCTTCTCCATTTCAGGGGAATCTTCATCTTGTATTTTACCCTTTTCACCACCGAAGACCGATGACATGTTTTCTAGAAATTCAGTTTTCCATTTTGAAATGGTGACTGGATTTACTTCAAAATGCAGGCTCAATTCAGCAAGCGTTTTTTGATTTTTTACAGCTTCTAAAGCCACCTTGGCCTTGAATTCCGGGCTGAATTTTCTTCGCGTTCTTTTTGTCATGATTTAGTAAATTTAATTGTATTTCTTTAACTAAACTCATGGTCCAAGATTCCGGGAGTATTACACTTGTAGATTTCGGATAGTAAATATTTTCATCTCAATATCCACTTTAATCAGAGTCTTTTCCATGGAGCAAACCTATCCCGTTCGAGGGTATAAGTCAAG
>CAISOQ010000068.1 GCA_903887095.1 uncultured Flavobacteriia bacterium | reverse complement strand
ATAATCGTGCTTCGAAGTGAGTCATTTTTCACTCTTCTGAATTCGCTAAAATGTCGATGATCTCCGATGGAGCTTTCTCCATTTTTAAGCGTTTCAGTGCGATTGAAAAACCATTTCATGAAATGCCACGGGAGGAGAATAACTATTTTTTGGAGGCGTTGGAAGGATTCAAAGGAACGTTCAAAAGTTCAATGAGTTCAAGAGTTCAAGAGTTTAAGAGTTTAATTCCTCTCCCTTACTCCCTCTCCAAAGAGGGAAACATATTTATGGTAAAAAATATACCACAAGGGCGCAAGGATAAACTTGATTTACTGGCTATTTTAAGTCACAAATTCAGAAAAAGCCGAGGGCTTTTTATGTCTACGAAGAATTCCCTTGAAAATCAAATGATCTCTTTGTGACTTTAGCAGGGGATGCATTATCATTAACTCGTGTCTTTGTGGTGAAAAGAAAGTCACATACTCAATTCCTCTCCCTTACTCCCTCTCCAAAGAGGGAAACTCAAATTTGGGAAGTATCAATAGGGTGAAAAGAAGTTCAGGTCTCGATACACCTCCTGCGTCGGCACTCGACCTGCATTTAATATTGGGTGGGGATTTCTGCCGCAGCTGACAGGCGACCTGCTTAATGTTTATTTTCTTATGAAAATAAGTTTTGAGGACTGTGTGGTATCGTTGCTGCGGACTTTTAAAAAATATACGCCCGGTGAAAGCTGGTCGGTGTTTACGGTGTAATCGTAATACCCTTCTGCAATAATTTGTGCATTGATGAAGTTTTCTATAACTCGTCCGCGATCATCTGTTAATTCAAATGTCACTTCGGCTTCTTTTGTTACATAAATTCGCGCGGTGAAATCTTCGTGGACCGGATTGGGATAAACGGGTAGCAATACAATTCCTTCTCCTTCGATATTTCGACAAACATTGTTGTTCTCAAGGTAGCTTTCTACATTACCATAAAGATCGAAACCAAGGCCGCTGACGCAAATATACGATTCAACTAAATCCTGATCAGTGAAAATAGTAGTTGGCATTCCGCTGAAGACATAAATGGAATCTTCTGTTGGCTTCAATGTTCCGTTCCACGTTTCATTGAACAACAATCCTTTGGTTGTTTCAACAACCAATTGAGCACTTTCAATGTTTACAGTGCCTTTGTTCTTCAACTTCACACCCATGATGTACCACGCATTTTCTTTTTGTAAGAAAAGGTTGGTAATCTCTAAATCAATTCGGGCACGCTGGATCAAGATTTCTTGCGTAGTTGAATCTACGCAGCCTGAAGGACTTAAGGCTATCAATAATACAGTTAAAATAGAGTCTGCATAGGCTGCGTCAAAGGTATGCACAGGTGAAAAATCGGTTGAAAAACCGCCGTCATCAAAGTTCCAAAGTGAAACAGATGCAGTATTCGTCGTATTCTCAAAAACAAAGGGCTGACCTGTTGCAACAATTCCTGGTCCAATGGTAAAGGATGCGTTGAATTGCTCGTTTACATCAAAAAACTGACTGGTTTGTGACATACACCCCTGATCAGACCAGGTAAACATATCCACCTGCTGCTGCCCAATCGCATTGACCATCCAAGCTGCATCTGCTCCAAACAATGTATCCGTTTGATTCAAAATCCAAATGGTTGAATCAATAGCTCCCAAAGGAACAGTTGATGTGTTTTCAAGAGTCGTATAGGAATCCATGCATGCAGGCCCGATTTGTAAGGATGTTAAAGGAAAAGCAAAAACCTGCACATTTTGTAAAACGGTATCGGTGCAACCGCTTAAGTTTGTTACACTGAGTTGCACAGGAACAATACCAAAATCAGGAAACGTCTTGGATGGATTCACCAAAATACTTGACGTATTGTCGCCAAAATCCCATAAATATGTTGAAGAAGCTTGAGTGACTGACGTATTTAAAAACTGAATGGGTGAGCCTTGGCAGGTACTTTCAAAAACATAATTGGCAACGGGTGTTGGATCAATGACCACAGGCAATGTTACTGCATCCTGACAACCATTTCCGTCGGTGACTTGCAACACCACGTCATACGTTCCCACCTCATCAAATATGCGGTTGGGAATATTAATTGTAGAAGTATTGTAGGCGCCCATCCAAGGCATGTCAAAATTCCATGAATAAGACGAAATTGGCGCTCCACCTATAATGACCCCTTCCGAAAACAAGACTTCCTGTCCCTGGCAATGACCAATAAAGTTAAAATCTGCTTGTGGGGTTTCGAAGACTTGAACAGTGTCGTAATGATAAGCCCCGCATCCTCCAGCAGATTGCACATACAATTCAATTGGATAATTTCCTGCTAAAGGATAGGTATAATTTACAGTTTGTTGGCTTAATTCAGTTCCATTGCCCAAATTCCAGTGCCAAAGGACCACATTGTCTGGGCCAACACCAGTGCTTTGATCGACGATACCGCTGCTCAATCCTTTGCAATGGTCACTCACCGAAAATTGTGCAATTGGGGCAGTTCCAACATTCGTAATGAAGATAGTATCCCGCGCCGCACAGCCATTTATATTCACAGATTCTACCCAATAGTTTCCGGTTCCTCCAACAGCAAATGATGGCACTGTGGATGCAGCATTTCCTTGCCAAGCATACGACACAGTTTCTGCAGCACCAACTTGCAGCGCAATGGGATTACCAGTGCAGAGAGAGGTGTCGGCGCCGAGGTATGGTAAATATTCATATTCATCAAGAATTATTTCAACCGTATCAGAAGAAAAGCTACAACCGTTCATATCAGTAATTTCAACCCAATAGTTACCTGGCTGAGTGATAAGAAAATCTGAGGAATTTGATCCATTTTGCCAACTAAAATCAAAATATGTATCGGGATAGCCTGTTGACCAAAGCTCTGACGTGTTGACACACACAAAATTATTTGTTGGTTGATTTAAACTAATTGGGGGCAAGACTTCAATTGTATCCGAGGTTACTCTGCCAAAAATATCAGTAGCAGTCAGCCAATACTTCCCAGGATGAGTGACAGTTATTAAACTTGAAGTTTCCCCTGTATTCCAAAGATAGCTGGAATAATTGATGTTCGACGCAAGCACTTCGTTCAGACACAAACTATTTGGAGCATAATTAGGATATCTATCATACCCCAAGGATACTGGAGGAGTATATTTATCCATAAGGTATTTTTCAACCATTCGCTTTTGATCAGAAGTCAAATCTGAATTATAAATTATAAGATTAAAAATCTTTTTCTTACCCCATGCAAAATTGGAAATATCACTTCCTAGATATATTTTATTCACAGTAGTAGTTGCACCTGAAGTGGTTCTTGTTGGAGAGGGGAAATCGGCGGAATTTCGCGCGTAAGATGTGGTTGCTGCATTCCTAACATAACTTAGCAAGAAAGGAAGATCATCCGCCTGACTTACAAAATTTCCAAATGGATTTGATTCAATAAAACCACCTCCTACCTCATTCGCTGAAGCTCTTCTGCCAATCCAAAATCCCGTATTGTACCCATTGTCGACAAATCTTCCATACCCTTCTTCACCCGCTTGTTGAATTCCAATAAGAAATACACTCGCATTGTTGAACGAAAAGGTGCTGTTACTTATTAAACGTTGTGCTCCATTAAAATCAATCGCTTTTTGGTTATTCATAAGTGAAAACTGACTGGAAACTGTCGGTCTTCTGGATGGAATGTCAGCTGAGAACTGAAAACTATTTTGACTTAAATCAGTCCATGATTGAACCTTGCCGTCTATATCAAGACTTACCAAGGAATCAGAACTTAACCATAATTTTAGCGTTGGAATGTCTGAGGGAGAAAACACATCAAAGTAACAAACATCTGAACTGCAAACTGTTGGACCAATACTTGTTGTCACTCTCCAAAACCATCTTCCGGAAGAAAGATTTGAAGGCAATGTAAATGAAGAAACCGAAGATGAAAATGATTGGTAATTATTATCAAACTGTACATTTTGCGCTAGCTCCACATTGTAAGATGTTGCTCCTTGTGGAGTATTCCACATTAGCTCAATTGCACTATTATTAACTACACTATTATTGACAGGTTTAACAAGTGTAAAACATTGTGCATCTGCCAGAAATGTGGCAAACAATGCTATGACTAGAGTTAAAACTTTATATTCTTTCAATGTCAAAAAATCTAAATAAAATCTAAGGTACTATTATTCATTCATTTATTTTGAATCAAAACTAAAAAATGAAATCCTGAATTAAAAATAAAGCTCACTTGCATGTTTAAAATCAAATAGAATCTGCATATTTAGCCATGAATTTGCTACATTTGTATGCTAATTGGACTTAATAACATTGCAATCATCAATCCACGAAGAACATTTATGAATTCTGATAATGAAAATTGGAGTGAAATAATTTCTCCCAAGAAATCATTGTTTCATCTGAATTTAAGAGAACTTTGGGATTATCGAGATCTTATTTGGATTTTTGTTAAAAGAGACATAATTTCAGTTTACAAACAAACTTTACTTGGTCCAATCTGGTTTTTTCTCGGACCTATTTTTACAGTGATTACTTTCACTTTTGTATTTAGCGGGATCGCACATCTTTCTACGGACAATATTCCAGCTCCCCTATTTTACTTGGCAGGAACTACAATGTGGAATTATTTCCAATCTTGTTTCACGGGCACATCAAGCACTTTCGTATCAAATGCTAGTATATTCGGAAAAGTCTTTTTTCCTCGTCTGATATCTCCAATTTCGTTGATATTATCCAATTTGTTGAAATTTAGTATTCAACTTCTGATGTTTCTCGTTTTTTGGGTTTATTATTGGCACGAGGGGAGTATTTCGCCTAATTATTATTTATTGCTTTTGCCTCTATTAATACTATTAATGGGAGGCATCGCACTTGGGACTGGCATTATTGTTTCAGCTTTGACAACGAAATATAGAGACCTGAACTATTTCATTTCTTTTGGTATTAGCTTGCTAATGTATGCCACACCCGTTATTTATCCCGT
>CAISOQ010000067.1 GCA_903887095.1 uncultured Flavobacteriia bacterium | reverse complement strand
GGTCATGGGTGCTATGACAATTGTTCTTAAATGATCATTGATTTCATTGGGTGACACAATAATACAAGGTCGTGTTTTTTGAATCTCACTTCCCAAGGTTGGGTCAAGATTCACCAAAACTATTTGATACTGTTTTACTTCCATTCGTCAAAGTTTTCATCTTCAAAAACATCATTCATTAGAAGTTGGTCATCACCATGTTCACGCATCTTTTGAAATGCTTTATCCCAGCCCTTACGAGGTTCTGAAATTGGACGCAAAATAATTTGTCCTTTTTCCAAGATCAATTCAATTTTGTCGGTGATGTTATACCTCTCCAGAATTGTTTTGGTTAATCGAAAACCCTTTGAATTCCCTATTTTAATTATTGAAACTTCCATGACTTATTTTTTCGTAATTACAAAGTTATTACAAAATAATTCAATTTGCAACGTTTGGTTACAGGTTACGGATGGTTTCTGCTAACGGTTCGCGTGTAGGCGATGTTGCCTTGTGTTGTCCCGAAACATCGGGACGGCAAGGCAATATTGCTTACACGCTGTTAGCGAATGTTGGTATAAAACTAATCTTTGATACAGCGTATATATAACCCTCCAAAAATAGAGTTATTTCCTTCATCTACATACTTTCCTTCATTGCTCAAACCGAATGTAATCTCATTTTTAGTCCAACTTGCAACTGTAGAGCTCCACCACTCAGTACTTACATTATTTCCATAAAATGGGTCACCAATTTGATTATAACTTCGAATACCAAAAGGATGTCCTGAAAATCCACAAATATTTGTACCATTACCAGATATACTCTTTTCAGATTGAATTAATTCTCCATATCTATCATACTCAGCATTTTGTTTATATATATTCCATCCACTTTGGGACTTCATTTTTTCACCTGCTATTTCTCTTCCTCCTAAATAACTAATTAGTATGCGCCATTCATTTTCAGACGGAATATGATAACCCTCAGGAGCCAAAATTCTCTTATCGCGAATCGCCCAGCAATTATATAATTTACCATACTTTTTATAGTTTATACTATCGTTTTTAAAATAGCACCAGGCAGGTTGTTTGTTTTCACCAGCAGCTGTCCATTCTGCATCTGTTTTCACTTCAGGAATTGGGTCACCATTTCTAAACACGCTCACATCTAAGTTCTTAGTAGCCCATACTTGAGTGCCAATGGTTACATTTTGAGCGTATGTAATACAGTCGAATGCAATTAGAAGAAATAAAATTAAACTTGCTTTTTTCATAATTTATTATTTAAATTTTCCTAATCTATTGAAAGGCTAAGCAGGTTCGCCTGTCAAATTTATTGTTTTTTTCTTTCGTGTTTTCACCAATAACCGCTAACGGTTTGCAGCTACAAGAAGTTGGCGATTTCGGAGACGAAAACTGTCTGCCACCACTAAACTTGATACGAAGCACAATCCCGCATGTGCGGGATCATTTAACCACTGAACCGCCAATTTCTTGTAGGTGCTGTTAGCGGTTCGTTGTTTATTTTCCATCAATAATTAATTTTTTAATTCCT
>CAISOQ010000066.1 GCA_903887095.1 uncultured Flavobacteriia bacterium | reverse complement strand
GAATGATCAATGCTCAAATAAGCTTCGAAAGCGAACCTGGTAATGGCACAAGATTAGAATTGGTATTTTAACTAATTGATTCTCTTTATTTCTAAATATTTAGGTGTAATCGGTTTAGTTATGAAATAAAAAAAATCCGCTGAATTTTCAGCGGATTTTTTCAAGCATTTTTTTCATCTATTACGCTACGACATCTTTGTAGCTCTCTACACTTGGGCAAGAACAAACAAGATTTCTATCGCCAAATGCATTGTCTACTCTTCTTACAGGCACCCAATATTTGAATTCTTTCAAATAGGCTGCAGGATAAGCTGCTTCCTGAGGAGAGTAAGGGTAATTCCAGTTTTTATTGATAATGCAATCTGCTGTATGAGGTGCATTTTTCAAAAGATTATTCTCTTTGTCGGCATGACCATTTTCGATTTCAGCAATCTCTTTTCTTATGGTTTTCATTGCTACAATGAAACGATCCAATTCATCTTTATCTTCTGATTCAGTTGGTTCGATCATAAGTGTACCTGCAACAGGGAATGATACAGTAGGCGCATGGAAACCATAATCAATCAAGCGCTTCGCAATATCAGCAACTTCCACATCGGATGTTTTCTTGATTTCACGGCAATCTAAAATCAATTCATGGGCTACGTTTCCATTTTTTCCAGTGTAAAGAATATCGTAATGACCTCTCAATTCTGCTGCAATGTAATTTGCGTTCAAAATGGCTATTTCTGTTGACTCGCGTAATCCTTTTGCACCAAGCATTTTTATGTATCCGTAAGAAATTAGCAAGATCAATGCGCTTCCATAAGGTGCTGCTGAAATTGCATGGATCGCTTTTTCACCGCCCGCTTTGATAACTGGACTACCAGGAATAAATGGCGCTAAATGCGCAGCCACACCAATTGGTCCCATGCCTGGTCCACCACCACCATGAGGAATGGCAAACGTTTTGTGTAAATTCAAGTGACAAACATCCGCGCCAATATTTCCTGGATTTGTAAGTCCTACTTGAGCGTTCATATTTGCACCATCCATGTATACTTGTCCACCATTCTCATGAATTATGGAAGTAATTTCACGAATCCCTTCCTCGTATACGCCATGCGTTGATGGATAAGTGACCATTAAGCCTGACAATGTGTTGCCAAGTTCAGAAGCCACTTTTCTCAATTCTTCAATATCGATGTTTCCATTTTCATCACAACCTGTTACAACTACTTCCATTCCAGCCATCACTGCTGAAGCCGGATTTGTACCGTGCGCGGAAGATGGAATGATCATCTTTTTTCGTTGAAAATCTCCGTTTGCCTCATGGTACGCTTTGATTACCATCAAGCCTGCATATTCACCTTGCGCTCCGGAATTTGGTTGCAAAGACATTGCTGCAAAGCCTGTGCATTCGCACAAATCTTTTTCCAATTGGCGGAACATTTCATGGTATCCTTCTGCTTGATTAACCGGTGCAAAAGGGTGCATATTCGCGAATTGCGGATTGGTTATCGGCATCAATTCACTCGCTGCATTCAATTTCATGGTACAAGAACCCAATGGAATCATACTGTGAACCAATGACAAATCTTTGTTCTCCAAACGCTTCAAATAACGCATCATTTTCGACTCAGAATGATGAGCATTAAATGTTGGATGCGTGAAAACCTTATCAGTGCGAAGTAATTCAGTTTTTAAAGTAGAAGATGAATCAGCTGAAATTGTTGCTCCCGCTTTACCAGATACTTGAGCAAAGACATTTAATATAGCTTGTGCTTCCGCTAATGTGTGCGGCTCACCAAAACTAATTGTCAATTCGCTATCGTTGATATAATTGAAATTCAGTTGGTGGTTTTCTGCAAGTGTTTTTAATGAAGCTCTTGAAACGCCTTTCACCCAAATAGTATCAAAATAATTGTCAGAGCCAACTTCAACTCCAATTGCTTTCAATCCTTCAGCTGTTTTTGCTGCCAAAGAATGACAATGCGAAGCAATTTCACGCATCCCATCTGGACCGTGATAAACCGCATACATGCTTGCCATCACTGCCAACAAAGCCTGAGCTGTACAAATATTTGATGTCGCTTTGTCACGTTTGATATGTTGTTCACGTGTTTGCAACGCCATGCGCAACGCCAAGTTATCATCTGCATCTTTCGAAACACCAATGATCCTTCCTGGTATATTTCTTTTGTAATCATCGCGCACTGCAAAATAGGCTGCGTGCGGACCACCATACCCCATTGGCACACCAAAACGCTGAGATGTTCCCAATACGCAATCAGCACCCATAGACCCTGGTGATTTTAAAAGAACCAATGATAGAATATCTGCTGCAATTGCGACTTGTACTCCAGCATTTTTAGCCTTTAAAATAAAAGATTGAATATCCGTAACTGTTCCTTTTACGTCAGTGTATTGCGTTAAAGCCCCGAAGAAAGATGCATCGAAAGAATATGATGCAGCGTCCCCTATTACTAATTCTATTCCAAGATTAATTGCTCGGCCCATTACCACATCAATTGTTTGCGGGAAGCAATCTTGTGAAATGAAGAATTTGTTCTTTCCTTCTTTCACATCGTTTCGTGAACGTGAATTCCAAAACATGATCATGGCTTCTGCTGCGGCAGTGCCTTCATCCAACAAGGAAGCATTTGCAATCTCCATCCCTGTCAACTCCATAATCATTGTCTGGAAATTCAACAAAGCCTCCAAACGACCTTGTGAAATTTCAGCTTGATACGGCGTATATGCAGTATACCATCCTGGATTTTCAAGCACATTTCTCAAAATGACAGATGGAACAATCGTTTCATTGTAGCCCATACCAATAAATGATTTAAACACTTTGTTTTTTTGTGCCAATTCATTTATATGATTCAAGTATTCTTGCTCACTTAGAGCATTTGACACATTCAATTCGCTGTTTAAACGAATATGCGAAGGAATCGTTTTGTCGATTAGTTCACTGATTGAACTAGCTCCAATTTTTACCAACATTGCTGATTTTTCAGCTGCATTTGGTCCAATGTGTCTTGTAGAGAAATTGCTCATTCCGTTTGCTTTGATTTTGTGGCTACAAATATACGACGGAACTAACTATTTTCTAGTCTAGAAATAAGGAATTTTGTTAACGGAATATGAACCAAATTTAAAGTGCTGAAAAAGGCTTGAAAAAATCTTATTTCAAAATGATTTTTCCTGTTTGAACAACTTCAGAATTCTGAGTGACATTGTAAAGGTAAACACCTGTTTTCACAACCTTTTTGTCAATGATCATCTCCGGTTTTGTTGTTTTAAATGATTTGACTTTCTTACCGTTCAATGCATAGATGTCGATGATGCTCATAATTCCTGTCGAATTAAAAAGATCGATCGTTACCTCATCTGTAAATGGGTTTGGAAATAAATTGATTCCTGTTCCTGGGTAGGTAATTTCATGCAGGTTCAAAGGTGAATCAAATTTCATGATCACAATATCTTCAAGTCCGGCTTCAGAATAACTAGTTCCTGCCAGGTAGATGTTATTCTTTAAATCAATTGCAATTCCGGTAGCCTGATCATCTCGCGACAAGCCATTATCAAACGTTTTTTTCCAAACAGGAACACCAAAATTAGGGTGG
>CAISOQ010000065.1 GCA_903887095.1 uncultured Flavobacteriia bacterium | reverse complement strand
TTAGAGTTGCCTAGTGGGGTTGACGTAGAAATCAAAGTTTAATAATTAAATAGTTAAGTATGCCAGGAATTATTGGTAGAAAAGACGGAATGACTAGCATCTACAGTGCCGAGGGTAAGGCTATGCCATGCACAGTTATAGAAGCTGGTCCTTGTGTTGTGACTCAGGTCAAGACACAAGACAGAGATGGTTACGAGGCTACTCAATTGGGTTTTGGAGACCGTAAGGAAAAAAACACTCCAAACGCATTGAAAGGCCACTTTAAGAAAGCCAACACAACTCCGAAGTCGAAGTTGGTGGAGTTTAAAGGATTCGAAAACCTCAATCTCGGTGATACCGTTGACGTTAACATCTTCGAGGAAGGTGAGTACGTTAGCGTAGTAGGAACTTCTAAAGGAAAAGGTTTCCAAGGTGTTGTAAGACGTCATGGTTTCGGTGGAGTTGGTCAAGCGACCCACGGTCAGCATAACCGTCTTCGCGCTCCAGGTTCGATTGGTGCTTGTTCATATCCTGCACGTGTATTCAAAGGAATGCGCATGGCAGGTCAGATGGGTAACAAGAGAGTTGTTATGGAAAACCTTGAAGTATTGAAGGTTTTAACTGATAAGAATTTGTTAGTAGTGAAGGGATCAATTCCTGGATCTAAAGGTGCAACCGTATCAATTTTGAAGTAATGGAAGTAAAAGTATTTGACGCAAAAGGTAAAGCTACTTCTAAAAAGGTAACGCTTTCAGATTCAGTGTTTGGTATTGAACCAAATGACCATGCTATCTACCTAGATGTGAAACAACACTTGGCGAACCGTCGTCAGGGTACTCACAAAGCGAAGGAAAGAGCTGAGATCGCTGGATCTACTAAAAAGATCAAGAAACAAAAAGGAACAGGTGGAGCACGTGCCGGGAATATTAAGTCTGGTACACGTGTAGGTGGTGGTCGTATTTTCGGACCAAGACCACGTAACTACCATTTCAAGTTGAATGTGAAGTTGAAAAGACTTGCAAGAAAATCAGCATTCTCTTATAAAGCACAAAACGAAGCGATCCTTGTTTTGGAGGATTTGAAGTTCGATGCAGCAAAAACGAAAGAATTCGTTGCGTTGTTGGGTGCTTTGAAGTTGGAGAACGAAAAAGTTCTTTTGATTGTAGGAGACAAAAATGACAATGTTTATTTGTCATCCCGTAACCTTGGTAGAGTAAAAGTCGTAACGGCTGATTCAGTTAATACATTCGATGTATTGAACGCGAAAAAAGTTGTTTTGGCTGAAAGTTCAATAGAAGTAATCGAAAAGATTCTAAACTAATTGATGATGAAGACAATTATCAAAAAGCCAATCATCACTGAAAAAGCAACTGGAGAAAGCGATACATTTAATCGTTTTACGTTCGCAGTTGACAGATCAGCGAATAAGATTGAAATTAAGAAGGCTGTCGAGAAAATGTATGGCGTAAATATCATTGACGTACGTACATTGAATTATGGCGGTGGAAAATCCTCTGTTAAATATACTAACAAAGGTATCGTTGAGCAACCAAGCAAGCAGTGGAAGAAAGCTGTTGTAACAGTTGCAGCTGGAGAAACGATTGATTTATTTAATAATTTTTAAGCATTGACAAATGGGTCTTAAAAAATTCAAGCCTATCACTCCAGGGCAAAGACACAAGATCAACAGTGATTATTCAGAGATTACAACTAATGTTCCTGAGAAGAGCTTAGTTGCACCGATGAAAAAATCAGGTGGTCGAAACAATGACGGTAGAATGACCATGCGTTATATGGGTGGAGGTCATAAACAAAAGTACCGTGTTGTTGATTTTAAAAGAGACAAGCATGATGTACCTGCTACGGTAAAATCGATCGAATATGATCCAAACCGTACGGCTCACATTGCTTTGTTGTATTATGCAGATGGTGAAAAACGTTACATCATTGCTCCAAATGGATTGAAAGTTGGAGATACTGTTGTAGCTGGAAAAACTGCTGCACCCAATGTTGGAAACGCACTTTTCTTAAGTGATGTTCCACTTGGTACTGTAATTCATAACATTGAATTAAAACCTGGTAAAGGTGGTGCCATCGCTCGTGGAGCAGGTACTTACGCTCAATTGAATGCTCGTGATGGTCGTTATGCTATCGTTAAGATGCCTTCTGGTGAAACTAGAATGATTTTAACAACTTGTATGGCCACGATCGGATCTGTTTCGAATGCTGAACACAACTTGGTAGTATCTGGTAAAGCTGGACGCTCTCGTTGGTTAGGTCGCCGTCCACGTGTACGTGGTGTAGTTATGAACCCTGTTGATCACCCAATGGGTGGTGGTGAAGGGCGTAATGCCGGTGGTCATCCACGTTCACGTAATGGTATGCCAGCTAAAGGTTACAAGACACGTGATAAGAAAAAGTATTCAGAT
>CAISOQ010000064.1 GCA_903887095.1 uncultured Flavobacteriia bacterium | reverse complement strand
TTAAAACCAGAAAGCAGTTGGAATGCAGAGATTGGTATAAAACAAGGATTGAAATTTGGAAAACTTTATGGTTATCTTGACTTAGCTGGATTCTGGCAAGAATATCAAAATACCATTGAATATATGTTTGGAATATGGCGTCCATTGACAACACCTCAAGCGCTTGGATCCAGTGCAGGTTTTATGTTTTTGAATACAGGAGATTCGCGTGTTGTTGGCTTAGATGCTTCATTCACAGGAACTGCAAAGCTTTCTAAAAAAGCTGAAATGGTCTTTGTAGCTGGGTATAACTACATTGTTCCCACAACACTAAGTCCAGACTACGTGTATGCGATAGATTCTATCAATCGGGTTTTTACATATAAAACAACTTCGCTGGATCCTTCAAATAATATTTTGAAATACCGCTTTTTACACAATGTTAAGATGGATGCCGAAGTCACAATTGCAGGTAAGATAAGTATTGGGGCAAGTGCAAAATACTTTAGTAAGATAATAAACATGGATGCGATAGTGAAAGATTTTGAGCAAATGACGAATGATGTTGACGTGCTTCAAAACATTCGTTACATGGATTATTTTAGTAAACATCGTTTTGGTAATTGGATATTTGATGCACGATTGTCCTACCAATTTTCTCCGCAACACAAACTTGCTTTAATTGGATCAAACATACTGAATCGCTCGTATTCATTGCGACCGCTGAAGATTGAACCACCTCGAACAATCATGTTGCAATATACTTTTAAGTTGGAAGGAAATCCTAAGGAGAAAAAATAATTAAGGCTTGAACTTATTATTTGTTTACATTCGCATCGTCTTTGGTTCCACTTCGTGGATTAATAAGGAATCCGGTTTGAATCCGGAACTGTATCTGCAGCTGTAACTGCCGCAAGATCTCCCTAATAAAGTCACTGTCTGCTTGTGCAGATGGGAAGACAGGGTAGAGTTGGTAGGAGTCAGAATACTTGCCTGAGACATGTTGAGAAGACTTCAGATTAAAGTCGGACTCATTGCAAGCGTTATACGTTTGACGTGTCCTTCTTTTTTCATTCTTCTGTTTTTAATTATTTATTTTTTTAAAACTTAGAAAATGAAAAAAAGTTTACTGTTTATTTTTGCTTTGAGCACAGGAATTGCAAGTGCACAAAACTACCTTCATCAAGCATTGATTTTAAATGAAGGTTACCAAGATTACACAACTGGTGAAATAGTGGTTCCGGTAACTGTAGGTTCATATAACCCAGTAACTCAGCAATACCTTTCAGTTGATACTTTGAACGGAATGCGATTTGCATCGGATTTAATTATCGATCAAGGTTACTATTATGTGGCAGCAGACACAAAGATTTTCAAGTTTGACTTGAATACACATGCCCAAATAGCTTCGGTAGATTGTCCGGGAGTTAGAAACTTAGCTGTTTACCAAGATAAATTAATTGCAACGAGAGGTGAATATTTAACTACCTATGATTCTTACTTACATGTCTATAATACAAATGACCTTTCTCTTGTCCATGCATTCACGGCATCTGAAGGTCCACAGTGGGCATCTCAGAACATCGTTGTTGATGGTTCAATTGCATACATTGCTGTAAACAATGGATATGATTGGGGAAATGAAGTCGGTATTATTGGAAAATTAGATATGAATACTTTGCTATATGGAAACGAAATCGATTTAGGTCCTGACGGCAAGAATCCTGACAATTTATTGAAAGTTGGTTCATTTATTTATTCTGTAAATAACAAAGATTGGTCGGGTTCATCTGTTTCAAAAATTGCAATGGATGGATCTTCAAATTCGACGATGAATTTGGCAACTGCGTCAACTGGTTGCGGAACATCTGCTTTACGAGATGATAAGTTGGTGTATCAAATTTCAATGGAAACGACCTTGAATGAATTTGATATTACTATCATGAACAATGTTGGTCCAATAAGTGGACATTCTACCAATTATTATGAATTAGCTCAAGAACCAGTTTCTGGGAATCTATTCGCGAGTGAAACAGATTTCTTCTCTTTTGGTAAAGTACATATTTTTGATGCTTCAAATTCGGAGGTAGCCTTGTTTACGACCAGTGTTTCGCCGGGAACAATCGTTTTTGATATTCGTCCATCAGCAGCAGGAATGGGTGAAAATGAATTGAGTTTTGGAGTTTACCCAAATCCAACTGAAGGTCAATTTACAGTTTCAAATGTAAAAGAGGGTGATTATTCAATTACAGATGTTGCAGGGAAAGTTGTTGCTAGTGGTAAGGCGTTTGAAAATCAAAAGATAGATGTTTCTGACTTACTAAAGGGCTATTACTTTGTGAACGTATCAAGCGGAACTTCTGCGGGCGTTCAAAAGATTTTGGTGCATTAATAACATCTTTTAATATAAAATTGATCCCGTTCGAAAGGACGGGATTTTTTATTTCCGTACTTTTAAATCATGTCGGATTTTTTGTCAGCTGAATATTGGAACAACCGCTATTTGAACGATCAGTTTGGGTGGGATTTGGGACAAGTTTCTCCTCCCATCAAAGAATTTATTGATGGAATTCCTGAACGTGATGTTAAAATTTTAAATCCTGGGTGCGGTGCTGGACATGAAGGAGAATACCTTTTCAAAAAGGGATTCACCAATGTTCATTTATTGGATTTTGCGCCACAATCTCTGAGTAAATTTAAATTTAGAAACCCGGATTTCCCTCTAACAAATCTGCATGTTGGAGATTTCTTTTTACATGAAGAGAAATATGATTTAATCTTCGAACAAACACTTTTTTGCGCAATTGATCCAACCTTGAGAGCCGCTTATGCGGAAAAAGTTTCTTCATTATTAAATTCTGGAGGGAAACTGGTAGGGTTATTGTTCGATCGTGAATTCGAAGGTGGTCCTCCGTTTGGTGGCAGTAAATCGGAATACATGGGAATTTTTAAACCTTTTTTTTCAGTTGTATCAATGGAGCCGTGCAATAACTCAATTGGTCCTAGAGCTGGTACAGAACTTTTTATTCAGTTGACTAAATAAATCGTATCCTCAAAATTGAGAACTGTTTTAAAATATCTTTTTTTCGTTGCTTTCCTTTTTGGAACACAAACAGCCTATTCTCAAAGAAAAGTTATCGCTAATAAAAAAGTAGGTTTTCAATTTGTCAAGAATAGCCAAGATTTTTATGGATTCGATGCTCCCAGCTCTAAGGCGTGGTCAAATCAGTACGATACATTGTTAAATGATCGCAAAGAAAAAGTGTTTCTTGCCGTAAAATCTTTACCGTTAAATGTCCAAGGTATTGTTGATGTAAGGATAGAAAACTACCGTTATTTTATTCAAGACAGTGTTCGTTTTCAACTTTCAAATACTACAAAGCGTATTCGATACAGACGAACCAACGACAGCACTCTGACTGTAAATCTGCCGGCAAATGAGATGGATTATAATGTAGATGTCTACTACAAGTCAAAGAAAATAAACTCGTTGCAGGTAAAGATTTATAAAAAGGTGAATGAAAAAGTTGTCATTGTTCCTTTGGTTCCCTTGAATGAATGGGGAGATAGTTTGAAGGTTGGATTAAGTGCAGTTTTTCGTCAAGCGAATGTTAGTTTGGACATCCAAATTAAACCAGAATTCAAGCTGAAAGACAACGAACGGTTTTTACTTTTTGACAATCCGCTAACTACAGATCAGTACACTCGGCAAATGCGTGAATTGAGGGACCTGTATTTCGAAACTTTTTCTACTGCGGACAAAAAATCATTTTATGTGTTCATCATCCCAAGTTTTGTCAATGGCGAACTCAACTCATTTTGTGTAAAAAGTAAAGGCTTGTCTTTTGCAACGTTTGATACAACCGCACTTTTTGTTAGAAATACTGCGAATGTTTTGGCAAAAAGCATTGGGTATTTAAAAGATTCATGGGAAAGCAAAGGTCCTGTCAGAGGAGCCACCAATAACTTATTGGACGATGGGAAAGGACTTGAGTTAACCCACTTTCAATGGGAAGATCTTAGACACAATGCGCACAGTTTTTCTTATTATGATAATTACGAGGATGTAAGAACGAACAATGGATTGGTAGCCTATTATTTTTGGCAAGAAGATGTTGATGGTAATATTAAACTAATGGAAGATGAATTCTTATCAAGCATAAAAAGACCTTACAAAAAGAATTTTGTTTCTTATCATTTGGATATCAATGAATTCCTATTCATGCCACGACTCAAATTGTTCAATTACATGATTTGTTATTGGCATATGATTGCATTTGGAATTATCTCAATTACTTCCTTTTTAATCCGTTTTAAACTCTTTCAACGAATTAAAAATCGCATCCGCAAGGTGGCATTTTGGAAGGTTATTTTGAGAATGGTATTTATAACCATATCAATTCTAAGCTGCACCATTGCATTTGATTTAATCAATGATGGCTATGAAAGATTTGAAGTGAGAACGGGCATTTTAAAAAATTTAGGAAAGTTAAATACTGATCAGGCAATTCAAACTATTTTGTATAACCAGAACCTCAAACAGCGAACTCAAAATAAATTGAAATCCGAAATTTTTATACGAAAGCAGGATGGTTGGCATGTGAAAAAGAGAAAAAGAGTACTTTATTTCGATGCTATTCAAGATACGACAGGTGTGATTCAAACGTTCCGTCTTACTGGAGATAGTGATAGTTTATTGGTCAATGCGATCGCTTACAGAAAGAGAGCAATTAGTCATTACATGGTTGTGAATGAAAAAACGCAAGAAGGGAAATTAATTCAACAGCGTGTTTATAATCATTTGGGAATTGAATTGACTGATAAAATGACCATTCAAGATCCTCCAAAACGTATTTTGGTTTTTGTAAATGGCTATCGTCCAACATCTGTTGGGCATAGTTTTGAGGACAATTTTGAGGATATTCGAAACAAGGGATTGGAATACCCAAATTCGTCGAATATCATCTATACATTTGATCGTTATGACTATTGGCGACCGTGGAATGAAATGGATATTCAATTTCAAAAACGAATAAATCCAACTGATACCTATTATGCCGATGGACATTTTTCAGTAGCAACTAGCAATCATAAAAGTTTGTTGAATTTCACAACAATAGCTGCCGTTTATCCGAAGCGTTGTGACAAAGGAAAACATATATGCTATTCCACAAAGATGACGTCCTCTGGTTTTTTTGGTGGGAAGGAAATGAAAACAACTGATTTACACAGAACGGAACCCAATTGGGAGGGGTTCAAAACACGTGTGAATAATGGTCGCATTGCGGGTAAGAATTTATTGCAAGTATTTAATGAGATTCCAAATAGGTCAGAAAATGACACCATATATTTTGTAGCTCACAGCATGGGTTATGCTTATGCATTAGGTATTATCCGAGAATTGCGAGGCAAGATTCAATTTGGAGGCTTTTATATAATAGCTCCTGAGAATGCATCTTGCGGAAAAGTATTGCTCGATGAATGGAAGGAAGTTTGGCAATATGGTAGTAATTTCAATAAAAAAGGAGGAGATGCGCCCTGCCTGTTGGATGGAGTTGCTCCACAAGTCCTGGCTGGAGGACTGAAAAAAGAAAATAGACGCTATATTCCTGCTGATTTGTATGACGAAAAGGGTTTTTTTGATTCACATTTTGTAGGCTATTATTCATGGATTTTTGATATTCCAAAAGGACAAAAAGGAAGCATTAGACAGCATTGATTTCATATAGATTAATTGTTTCTTAATTGAAAAAATCAATCCATTCAATAGATTAAATTTTGATAGGTATTCTGACCGAGTTTAATTCGGTGCATGGAAGAGTATGTTATACCGTTTAAAAAGATTGGAAAAGAAGCGATACCACTGGTTGGTGGGAAGAATGCTTCATTGGGTGAAATTTCTTCTAGTTTAGTCAAAGAAGGGATTTTATTGCCCGATGGTTTTGCCATTACAACAAAAGCTTTTGATAAATTTTTAAAGGAAAATAATTTCGAGGATCGTTTGTTAAAGATTCTAGAGACTCTAAATTTAAAAAACTACAATAATCTTGATGCCGTTTCAAAAAAAGTAAAAAGTTTGATTCTAACAGGTAAATTACCTGATGCGGTCCGTGCTGAAATCGTTGCAAATCTTTTAGAGATGGGACCAACAATTCAAAGTACTGCATTCGCAATTAGAAGCAGCGCTACAACGGAAGATTTACCACATGCCAGTTTTGCAGGTCTTCACGATTCTTTTTTAAATGTAAAAGGCGTAGATGAGATTTTAAAGCATGTGATTAAATGTTATGCATCTCTTTTCAATGGCAGAGCCATAAAGTATCGACTTCATCATGGGATAGCGCATACCTCAGTTTCAATTTCCGTCGGTATTCAAGAGATGGTGCGTTCCGATAAAGGCTCTTCAGGAGTTTGTTTTACATTGGATCCGGAAACTGGATTTAGAAACGTAATTGTAATAAATAGTTCATGGGGACTTTGCGAAAATATTGTTCAAGGATCTGTTAGCCCAGATGAATTTATAGTTTTTAAACCACTTCTTGGTGAAGTTTCTGACAGTATCATTTCCAGACAGTTAGGGGCAAAGGAAAAAACCATGATCATTAGAAATGCTAAGTCAGGGACATATAACACGGTCACTTCAAGAATGAAGAGGTCAAGTTTTTCACTTTCAAATAAAGAAGTGTTACAATTAGCGATTTGGGCGAAAAAAATTGAAGATCATTACCACAGACCAATGGATATAGAGTGGGCTAAGGATGGACTCAATGGTCGTTTATACATTATTCAGGCGAGGCCGGAAACTGTTCATACACGAGAGAAGAAAGTGAGTGTGAAAATGTATCAATTGCGTAAAAAAGGTAAAAAGATCGTCAGTGGAACAGCTGTTGGTTATGGCATTGTTACTGGTAAAGCGAGGGTTTTAGAAACTGCATCTCAATCAATTCGATTGCAACCAGGCGAAATCCTTGTTACAAAGACAACCAATCCTGATTGGGATCCAATAATAAAGAAAGCGTCGGCGATAATAACAGAAAGAGGTGGACGAACAAGTCATGCTGCAATTGTGGCAAGGGAGTTGGGCGCTGTTGCATTGGTCGGTGCTGAAGGAGTAACCAGATTAATTCAATCAGGGCAAATAATAACTGTTGATGATATTTCTTCATCCGTTGGGAATGTTTATGACGGAAAAGCAGAATGGGATGAAAAGGAGGTAAGCATCAGTGAAATACCTGAGACTGAAACACTGGTAAAATTGATTTTAGCAGATCCAGACCAAGCCTTTCAGCTCTCTTTTTATCCAAATTCGGGAATAGGGTTGTTGCGACTAGAATTTATCATTAGCAATAAAATTCGCATTCATCCAATGGCACTAATTCATATGGATCATTTAAGAGATTTCAGAGTTAAAAAACAGATTGAAAAACTCATTGATGGCTATAGTTCTGGAAAAGAATTCTTTATTGATCAATTGGCTTTGAATGTGGCAAAAATTGCAGCAGCTTTTTATCCAAAACCAGTGACTGTTCGATTAAGTGATTTTAAAACAGATGAATATGCTGG
>CAISOQ010000063.1 GCA_903887095.1 uncultured Flavobacteriia bacterium | reverse complement strand
GCGATTTTTTCATTCGCTGAAACCGCATCTCAATGTCGTAATCCATCTTTGCAAAAATAAGAAAGACTTTGCACCTTCTTTCTTAAAAGTTCTTAATTCCTGTTATGGCAACAGCACGAATTTGTTAACTTCGAGAAAAAAATCAAACATGAAAAAATATAAGATCGTTTCAATTGCACTTTTTTCACTTTTAGTGCTTTCGTCATGTGGAGGTGAGCAGACAGTAAAGAAAGAGGAGAAATCTGAGGTTGGTTGTTTTTACACTTATAATGCAGCGGCTACCTCCCTTGAATGGACAGCTTTCAAATTCACTGAGAAAAAAGGAGTGGCGGGAACGTTTAACGAAATAATAATTGATGGTCCTGAAGGTTCTGATGATCCGCTTGCCTTGCTTTCTGCATTGAAGTTTAAATTGCCAACGGCATCAGTTGAAACGCAAAATGAAGAGCGAAATGGAAAAATAGCATCTGTCTTTTTCAAAACGTTGGCGACGGATACAATTCGTGGAAAAGTTACTAGTTTGAATGCGAAAGATGGCTCTGCTGTCATTGATATTCAAATGAATGGCATGACGAAGGCAGTTAAAGGTGCTTTTACGCTGAAAGATGGTGCTTTTGCATTTAATGCATCGATCGATGTGTTGGATTGGAAAGGAGGCTCTGCAATTGAGGCATTGAATACTGTTTGTAAAGAGTTACACACGGGAAGCGATGGAATATCGAAGTTGTGGTCGACGGTAGACCTTTCTTTCACAACCCAACTGAAATCAGATTGTAAATAGTTCTCGTTAACAAAAACGCGTTGAAATATTAAAAGTTCGTCTATTTGGGCGGACTTTTTTTTAGCTAATTTTCAGTTATGAATTTTATTGATGTCCTCATTCTCATTCCGCTGATTTATGCAGCTTACAAAGGGTTCAAACATGGTTTGATCATTGAGGTTTTTACTTTATTAGCCTTGTTTGTGGGATTATATGCCGGAATTCATTTTTCGGATATGATAGCGGCATTTTTGAAGAAATCATTTGGTTGGGAATCGGAATACTTGACTGTCATTTCATTTACGCTTGTTTTTTTAGGCATCGGAGCAATGGTTTATTTTGCAGGTATTGCGATTGAAAAATTGGTGAAGGTGGGAAGTTTAACGCCGATCAATAAACTATTTGGTGTTGTTTTCGGCACCATGAAAGCGCTTTATCTAATAAGTGTTGTGATTGTTTTAGTTGAATCGTATGATGAGAAAGATAAATTTTTTCCTCAGGAGAAAAAGGAGGCTTCATTACTCTACAATCCCGTTAAAAAAGTTTCCGAAATTACAGTGCCTGGGATAGAGGAAAGTACAATCTTTTTGAAAAATTCTTTGAAAGAAGAATCAGATAGTACCGGTTTAACCGTCGAAGAAGTCTTGAGAGCGAAAGACATAGCAGACAGCCTTGGTTTGGAAGCAAATGATGCAACTCAGCTGAAAGAGATACATGAGGAGTATGTTGAGAAAAAGTAGTTTAATTGGTTTCTTTTTTCTGCTGACCAAGCTTACTTTTTCGCAGTTGGGGGATGGTAAAATAGACATCCCTAATTTGAAAGTTAGAAAATCCGGACCATATGTCGGCGTGCAGCGCGGAAAATACTGGATGGGTGAATTGGGCGCAGAATTTCAATGGAAACAGGTCAAATTGGCAAGTGCAACAACGCAGTCGATTCATACGGGATTTAATTATGATTTTCAGCAAAACATTCTGGGCTACAACCTTGGTTATTGGATAAAACCGAGTCGCTTGGGGTTAACCTATGGTGGAAACTTAATTTTCCGAAGCGATTTTTCTCAAAATAGAGTCGGGTTTGCACCTGTTATTGGTTACAAGTTGTTTGGGTTTCACCTCCAAACGGGCTATAATTTTCTTACGCATTCCAATTCATTTAAGAACACAAATACCTTTTTTGTTAGTTTACGATTTATATTGATTAATCAGAGAGATATTAAAATAGATCGTTAATCAAAATAAGCTGGCTTGAAAACCGTCAATTTGATCTTCTGGTGTTTGAATGCTGCTGCAGTTTGGATTTTTTCCGCTTATTATTGATTTTGAAATGCGGTGAGCACCCATCATCTCATTCGGAGCGGGAAGCGTTAGTTCTGACAAATTCATTTGGCCATTCAACCAGCTGTTTTCATCTTTTTGTTTTAATAGAACGGGCATTCGCTTTTTTGTGTTGTGAATTTGGCTCATTAATTCGTTGGCTTCGCATGTTAGGATTGTGAAGGTGCGTTTTATTTCTCCTGAAATTGGATGGACCCATTCATCAAACAAGCCTGCCATTGAAAAAATCCCATTCGCAGGATAAATGAAATAGGGTATTTTTTCTTTGCCCTGATGCTGCCATTCAAAAAATCCAGAAGAGGGCACGATACAATTTTTGGAGCCTACTAACCTCTTGAAGGAGGGTTTTTCTTCAGCGGTTTCTGCTTTGGCATTGAGCGTCATTGAAGCAATTTTTTGCCAGTCAGAATCTTGAAACCAATTTGGAATTAGTCCCCACTGCATGGGAATTAGTTCATCGTTTTTAGTTATAATTCTCCATACAGGAAAAGTAAATCCACTAGCGAAAAAGACTTGATTTTCAGTTAGGTTAAATGGAATTTTTTTAACGTATTTCGCTGCCAGCTGCACATTCGTGGAGGTAGAAGAATTGCTATAGCACATGATTTAACAAAGATAGAGAGTGAAAGTTAGAAAAAACTATGCTCCCTGCCGCCTTTTTATCCTTCGATTTGCTAGATTTCGTGAATAATTATGTAAGTTTGCACCCTCAATTTTGGTTGATTATGTCAATAGGAGTAAAAATATTTGCTGGAAGAGCTTCAAAAAAACATGCTGAACAAATAGCTTTGAGCTATGGAATTCCCTTGGGAGATGTGAAAGTTGTGGAGTTTAGTGATGGTGAATTTCAACCTTCTTTTGAAGAAACAGTAAGGGGACAAGATGTATTTATTGTTCAGTCTACCATGCCACCAAGTGATAATTTATTCGAATTATTGTTGTTGGTGGATGCCGCAAAACGTGCGTCAGCTAGAAAAATTATTACTGTTATTCCTTATTTCGGTTTTGCAAGGCAGGATCGAAAAGACAAACCAAGAGTTGCTATTGGAGCTAAATTGGTAGCAAACATGCTGATGGCAGCGGGCGTTAACCGAGTGATAACAATGGATCTTCATGCGGACCAAATTCAAGGATTCTTCGAAGTGCCTGTTGATCATTTATATGCATCTACTATTTTCTATCCTGAATTAGAAAAGCTCGACAATGGAAATTTGATCATGGCAGCACCTGATGCGGGAGGAGCAAAAAGAGCCAATTCGTATGCGAAGAAAATGAATACGAGTTTAGCCATGTGTCACAAGCAGCGCAAGGAAGCCAATGTTGTAGCTGAAATGACAGTTATCGGTGATGTGCAAGGAAAAGATGTTGTATTAATTGACGATATGTGTGACACCGCAGGTACATTAACCAAGGCGGCAGATCTCTTTATCGAAAAAGGAGCATTGAGTGTACGTGCATTTTGTACACATGCGGTGCTTTCTGGTCCGGCATATGAACGCATTGAAAATTCAAAATTGACGGAATTGATTGTAACAGATACAATTCCATTGACAAAACAGAGTGATAAAATTCGTGTACTTAGTACAGCGGATTTATTTGCGGATGTTATTCGACGACTGGTGAATAATCAGTCAATTAGTTCACATTTTTTAATCTCATAAATAAATAACAAATGAAAACAGCACAATTGAGCGGTTCGCTAAGAACGAACGTAGGGAAGAAGGACGCTGCGGCATTGAGAAATGCTGAGTTGGTTCCTTGTGTGCTTTACGGACAAGGTGAGCAAACTCACTTCGCAGTAAAGCGAAATGACATCGACAAGATCGTCTTCTCACCTGAAGTTTACTTGGTAGAACTTGAAATCGAAGGAAAAAAAGCGAAAGGTATTATCCGTGAGTTGCAACAGCACGCTACGAAAGATACTATTCAGCACGTAGACTTCCTTGAATTGAATGATACTAAACCTGTGCGTATTGGTTTACCTGTGCGTGTGAAAGGTTCTTCTAAAGGTGTAATGGCTGGAGGTAAATTAATGCAAACTTTCCGTCGTTTGAACTGTGTTGGTCTTGCAAAAGATCTTCCAGATGCAATCACATTGGATATTACTAAATTAAAAATTGGTAAGTCTGTTCGCGTAGGTGAAATAAACATCCCAGGAGTGAAATTCTTGGATCCTGCGAACGCTGTAGTCGTTTCAGTTAAAATGGCTCGTGGAGCAACTAAACCAGCTGATGACGATGAGGATGACGACGGAACTTATTTTTCTGTTGTATTGTAATTGATATTCAACTACTTATAAAAAATCCCGCTGTGAAAATAGCGGGATTTTTTGTTTACCTAATTATATTTAATACTTCAAGAGCAGCTCAATTTTTTATAGAGTACTCAAAGTCTCACATCTTTTAGTGCTATCGGGTTGAGTTAATCTCTTTTTTTTCTGTTAATATTTGAAATCTTTGATCCTTGCTCCGGTGCCTGAGCTTGTCGATGGGTGCTCTTTGTTCTTCTTTCCTCTAGCCATTTCGGAACTTTCTTCTCCGATTTGCTCTGGTCACCTAGTAATTTTTCGATGAGGTCCGGTCGTTTTGCTTTGGTCAGACGTTGTTTGATCCAGTCTTGATTTTCTCTTTTATACCAGAAGAAATAGCGGTTTTGATTGAGCTTTTCCTCCTTTGTCTTTACCGTTTTTACTGGCTTCAGCGTGTAAGGATGAACCCCTGTGTAATAAATTACTTCCGCAACGGTCATAGGTGTCGGCATAAAATCCTGCACTTGCTCTAGTTGGAAGCCCATATCTTTGGTTTCAGCCGCAAGGTTGGCCATATCTTCTTCTTCACAGCCGGGGTGCGAAGAGATGAAATAAGGAATTAGTTGTTGCTTTAAGTTGTGTTTGGCTGAGAGCCTATCGTATTTCTCCTTGAACTTATGAAAGTACTGGAACGAAGGTTTACGCATCATACGCAATGTAGCGTCGGAGGTGTGTTCGGGTGCTACTTTCAATCTTCCACTGACGTGACGTGTAATCACCTGCTCGATGTATTCGTCGTGATTTCCATCCTCGTTGTTTTTGTTGAAGTCATCAACTAATAAATCATAACGAATCCCAGAACCAATGAACGCTTTTTTCACCTTAGGGTGTGCATCGACTTTTTTGTACAATGCTGTCATCTGTTTGTGCGAGGTATCTAAATTGCTGCAGATGACCGGGTGAATGCAACTCGGTGAAGAACAGCGCGCGCAAATGTCCTCGTCCTTGCCCTTCATTTTATACATGTTGGCACTTGGTCCACCCAAGTCGGAAATGTATCCACGAAATTCTGGATGTTCAACCACTTCTTCTAATTCAGAAAGGATGGATTTTTCACTTCTGGATGCGATGAATTTTCCTTGATGTGCGGAAATAGTGCAAAAACTGCAACCTCCGAAACATCCTCGATGCATGTTGATCGAGAATTTGATCATATCATAGGCTGGAATAGCGCCGCGTTTCTTGTATTTTGGATGAGGTAATCGCGTGTAAGGCAGGTCAAACGAACGGTCGATCTCTTTTTCATTCATTGTTTTGTAGGGTGGGTTGATTACCAACGTTTGATCTCCTACTTTCTGAATAATGCGATTAGCTTCCCACTTATTTGATTCAACTTCAACGATTTTGAAATTCGCCGCATATTTAAGTTTGTCCTTTTGACATTCTTCATGACTTGCCAATTCAACCGTTTCCCAATTTTTATTTTTTGGTAATTCTTCCGCTGTCTCCTGAACAAAAGCAACCTGTTTAATGGTTTTTAAATTGCTAAATGGAACACCTTTTTTCAAAAGTTGTAACATTTCTCGCAAAGGTTGATCGCCCATGCCATAGACTAAAACATCTGCCTTGGAATCGACTAAAATGGAAGGCATTAATTGGTCTTTCCAGTAGTCGTAATGTGTTACACGGCGCAATGAAGCTTCAATCCCACCAATCATGACAGGAACATCAGGATAAAGTTCCTTTAAAATGTTGGTGTAAACGATCGTTGCATAATCCGGTCTGAATCCTGCAGCTCCTCCGGGTGTGTATGCGTCCGTGGAACGCAAACGTTTGTTTGCCGTGTAATGGTTGACCATCGAATCCATACATCCCGCAGTGACACCGAAAAAATATTTTGGCTTACCCAATTTTTTGAAATCCCTTAAATCGTCTTTCCAATTAGGTTGTGCGATGATGCCGATTTTGAACCCCTCATCTTCTATTATTCTTCCAATAACAGCCGTCCCAAAAGAAGGGTGGTCCACATAAGCATCTCCAGAGATCAGAATTACATCCAATTCGTCCCATCCCCTTTTTTCCACTTCCTTTTTAGTAAGTGGCAACCAGTCTGATAATGGTCTTTCTTCCATAGTGTTTACAAAAATACAACATAAAACCCCTTTAAAAAGTTTAAATTCAGAGAGCTTTTTGTAGATTGTTCTTAATTTTAGCGTACATGGGAGTGAAAAACCTTTTGACATTAGTAGTGCTTTTGGTACTGTATTCCTGTGTTGGAGATAGTTCGGAATTGAATGCTCCGAGAAAAATTAGACCTCCGCGCTCCATTTTGAATTTAAAAGTATTCAATACTGAAGCGGAAAAGATGCTTTCTTTTCCAATGCTTTTTGATAACCAGCTTATTCATCAGCAAGGGATTAAAAAGGTAACCCGCAGTTTGTTCTTATTGGATAAATCCAGGGAAAGAAGGGATTTGTCCACAGAAGTTTTGAGAGAAAAAAAAGAATATTTTTTCAATGATTTTGGACGATTAATTCAAATAGATTTTACCTATTTTTTCGATGATCGTGTGGTTGGAAAACAGCGAATTAGATACCCAAATACCATAAATTATTACGGTTATTCTTCAGCTGTTCTGCACCGAGATAGTGGAGCAGTCATTCAAGACAAGGCAGAAATAGATGTTGGATTCAGAATGCATCATCTCGTTAAAAAAAACCGGAGGTATCTTGCGCTTGAGGATCAGAAATCAGGTGAGGTACTTTTTTACATGTTAAATAAAAAATATTGGGGAGCACTTTCAGTCGATAGTATACTTGAGCCACGGCCGATTGATAGAGTTGTGCTTGGTTCACCACATTTTCCGTTTAAATCTTATCGAGTCGAAAATAAAGTGAAGGAAAAGGATGTTGTTGAATATCGTTACAAAAAAGACTCAAAACAAATAAAAAGAATTGTTTCAGCTGACTATCCCTTTAATTCTACACGAACCTTTATTTATCGAAAAAGTGGTTACTGTTATACTTATATTGATTCTACGTTCTCAGGTGAAGAATACCTGGCAAGGACAATTACTAAAATGGATTTTGATGCACAAAAAAGACCTGTGAAAGTGCGACACATCAAAGAAACAGGCTTCAGAAAATTAGGAATAGTTTCCTTAGAACGAATAACTTATGAATAAAAAAACTTTTGTTACATCAGGTACATTTTTGTACGTCATTTTTCTTTCAACTTTCTTTAGTTATGCTCAAAAAATTGAAGAAGATACTATTAATGGAATAGCCTATCATGTTTATCCCTATGCAAATGAGATCACCTTGCATAATAGTATTTATGTAGCAGTAAAAATGCCTAGAGGTAGTCGAACAAGCTACAAGGAATATTTCAAGAGTGTTTATGGAGAAGACTACAGCAAAAAGGAATTTAGAAAATTACGTCGAAAGGCTTATTCTGCTGTTTTTAGTCAACTAAAATACCGAAGACAATCCAAGCATTTGTATAGTTCATCCTTTAAACATGCAGTGCGTAAAAACCCGTTTCCATTGATGGAACAGAAATATACGTTGGATAGTGATATTATTCCAAGTTTAGATCCAATTCCAGATGGAAAGTATGTGCAATACTTTAGTAATTATTTCGATGTTAAGTCGAATGGTCGAATGATCTACAACGAGAAAAAAGTGGCGGGCTTTTTTACCATTCAGAATAACACTTTGGAAGGAGATGCTGTTTGGTTCAATGCCAAAGGAGACACACTAAAATACGGACGTTTTGAGAAAGGCCTTAAAGTAGGCGATTGGTACATCGAAACGCGCAAAGCTTCTTACACATTAACCAACAAGGATGCAAAAGATTTCATAAACAGAGGCTATCCCGATCAAGATACGACCCGGGAATATGTGCACTTCAAAAGTGGCTTCAAGGATGGAGTTTATAAGTATTTCAATAATTCTAAGAACCCAATAATTGAAGGGTATTACGAG